>CALEYM010000135.1 GCA_937926185.1 uncultured Bacteroidota bacterium
GAATTGAGGCATTCGTTCTGGCGACCTTCAAACTGCGGTCGAATGCAAGGGCGCTGAGTTGTGGCCGCTCCATCGCTGTTTTGGCAATGAATTGGGCAACAGGTCAAATGGAAACTTACTGCCCTACCCTTACCATTCGTTTCGTCTGTGTGCCATACGGCGTCGTCAGTTCATACCACAGCAAGCCTGCCGCTGTCACCTCATCCAAACGTACCTGCTCGGTATTGTACCTGCCCGGGTAGTACTTGTCCACCCGCCATAATTCCCGGCCCGACGCGTCGTATATCCGCAACCGCGCTTCACAAGCTTCCGGCAATATAAAACCGATCATAGTTTCCTTGTTGAACGGGTTAGGCTGGTTCTGTAGCAATTGGAAATCGGCTGATTCTGTTAGTTCGCCCGTGCTGGTTATTCCACTGAACTTCAATTCCACCCGTGACTCCTCAAGCCCACTGTTGTAAGCATACGCCGGAAGCGCTTCTGCATCCAGCCAAAGCGCATTGCTCAACTTGTCCCCTCCCTCCAACACCTTGAATGTGAGTTCAAAAACCGGTGATGCTTCCTCCAGTACCAGCCCCCCTGCTTGCGACCACAACGAGCGAATTTCTCCATCCGCGGCATTGTACGTGCCGAAATTGTCCGCTGTCAAAGGCAATCCTCCCAGCGGTTCCACTGCCTCCAGGGTCAACCGCTCCGGGTCGAAGCGCAAGGCAAACTGCCAGGCCGCTAAATTTTGCAGGTAGTCGGCTGAAAAACTTACTTCCAGGGCCTGTCCGGCTTCCAGCGTTCGATCCTGCGCATGCAGCACCAGCCCCGAGGCCTCGGGGGCACCGAAGTTGGCCGGATTGGTAAAGCTAGCTACCACATCGCCGATCTTGACGCCGTAGAAGTCCTGATCCGCCTGGTTACTGCTCACGCCCGTCAGGTCGATCTGCTCGGGGAAGCCCCAGGGGGGCAGCGCCAGCGGATAGGCCTTGGGTACGAAGCGCCAGGATTTGTTGAAAATATTCAGCGCCTGGGGGCTGCCCAATATTGCCTGCCGGATCAACGCGACGTCGACAGTGGAGATGCTGTTGCTGCGGTTGACGTCCATAGCGATATGGGTATATGGGTCGTTGATCGGTTTGAGGCCCACCAAGTGCTGCTGGATGGCCAGGGCGTCAGCTGCGTTCACGCCGTTGAGCACGTTGACCGTTTTTGTCGGTACAATTGAAACATTGCCGTTGCCGGCCAGGGTGATACTGTAGTCGCCATTGTCATCGGTAGCGGCAATTCCGTTCAGATCGCCGCTGGCATTCACGGTGGCGCCTTTCACGCCGCTCAGGCCGTCGCCTTTCCAGAGGATACGCCCCAGGATATCGATCGCAGGCTGGGAATTGCCACCCAGCACAGCAAAGGGCGAGAGGGCAGTGATGCCCGTTCGACTCAGGGTGTAAGGATCGGCGCCGGCGGCAGCGCCGGTGGGCTGATTGTCCCAAATGCCGCCATCAAAGTGCGACACGTAGGCCATCGTGCGGTCGAAGCCGGGGAGTTCTTCGCTGCCGTTCCATTGCAGTTGCAAGCTCAGGTCGGAACCGCCGGGCGCTGCTTCCTCTACGAACCAGGTACGGTCCAGGGCATTGGTTGTATAGGCCGTGCCGGAATAGCCATTGCTCAGCACATTACCGGCAACACGTACGCGGTACAGGTCGCCGGCGCCGGCATTGGTCAGGACGGCGGGGTTGTAGCCGGTATTGCCTACGGGAAACACCACCGGTGCGCCATCCACGGTGCGTACGAGAAAGCCTGCGCCGGTTGTACGTACATGGCGCACGGCATCGTAGCCGAAAATGTCTGCCACTTGCAGGTTGTAGTCGCCCGGGATGACGTAATTGTCCGCGGCCTGAAAACCGAGGGTGTTTGCGACGGCCATTTTATCCCCCAGCAGAAGATTGGCGCTGGTCTTATTCAGGTTCAGGTTGTAGAAGGCGTCGCCGCCGGATGTAACGGTACTGTTTTGATCGCCGTCGAACATGACGGTGGAAATGCCGGCATTGAACATGGCATCGTTGGTCCAGTTGCCGCCGATGTGGTAATGGCCGTCGCCCTGGAGCGTGGCGCCGGAGCTGTTGCCCAGATCGCCGGGGGTACTCAGCGTGCCGTCGACGGTGAGGGTACCACCGGCAGTATTAACGACGCCGTCGAGGGCGGTGACAACCAGGCCGGAAGTGATGTTGACCTTGGCGCCCTGGTTTATAAACTGTGCCAGGGCAACATGGGCCAGGCATACGCTGACAACGCAGGTAAGCAGGTATTTTTTCATGATAAAATGATTGTTGATCCTGTGATAAATCCTTCTCAATCGAATAAACCGCTTTATTTCCCCGTGCTATCCATTTGTACTTTTAAAGCCGACACTTCCGATCGCAGGCTTTCCAGCATGGTTTTTAACTGGTCGATTTCCGCTGTTTTTTGTTGTAGTTCCTGTTGTTTTTTATTCAGTTCCTGAATGGCGGCCAGCGCGACACCCGCGGGGTCGATGGTGGAGATGGATTTTTCGTCCCTGCCCAAGCCGAACGCTGCATAAAAATCCTGTGCCATGGGGCCGATGTGTTTCACCCGGTCATCCTCATTGATGTAATTCCATTGCGTGATCGGGAGCTGCATTATTTTATCGAGCACTTCTGCACTGTTGACCGGCATAATATTTTCTTTCACGTTGCGGTCAGATGCATTGGTCCAGGTTCCTCCGGAGGATAAATAGGCATTATTGACATAAAACGCCATGGCCTCACCCACGCCGGCTTCTTTACCGAAACCCACCTTGGTAATATTTTTCCCAATCATAGCGGTGTTGCCGGCAGTAACATAAGTGTCGTAACCGATAGCGATGCAATTGTGCTGGTTTAAAAGCGAACTTGCACTGAATCCGATCAAGGTATTCGAGCTGCCGGAACCCAAACTGGAGCCTGTGTTGTTTCCGATAATCACGTTTTGTGCTCCACTGGTCAATCCGGAGCCGGCGCTTTTGCCGATCACGGTATTATTCGCCCCGGTAAACACGCCCGCGGCGCCGGCCTGGCTCCCGATGATCGTGTTACCGGAACTGGAAACGGCCTTTCCTGCATCATTGCCGATGAGTGTGTTGTCGCTACCGGAAGCGGTTTGCCCTGCATACGCTCCTAAAAATGTGCAATTGTTGCCGGCGCCGGAAAAGGATTCACCGGCTCTTGTTCCAATCATGGTGTTTTCAGTGCCGCTGTTAAAGGATTGACCCGCGCTCCTTCCGATAAAAATATTGCTGCTGCTGAGATTGTTCAGGCCTGCCTGATAGCCGATGCAGACGTTGCTGCTGCCCGTCAGGTTGTTCCTGCCGGCTCCCTGACCGGAACAGTAGTTGGCCGTGCCGGTCGTATTTTCATAACCGGCTTTAAAACCGGAAAAATGATTGTAGCTGGCCGTATTGGAATAACCTGCCTGATAGCCGGAGAAATAATTGTAATGGCCGCCAATGTTGGAATGCCCGGATTGAAAACCCGAAAAATGGTTGTCATGGCCATTGGTATTTGCTTGCCCGGCTTCGTAGCCTGTAAAATAATTATTATCCGCGCCGTTATTGCTGATCCCGGCCTTATAGCCGCTAAATTGGTTATTGCTGCCGGTTGTATTGTTTTTCCCCGCCTGGTGTCCGTCAAAGTGGTTGTTGCTGCCCGTTGTGTTTTCATCACCGGTGTAATACCCTGAAAAATAGTTCCGCTCGCCGGTCGTGTTTGCATTTCCGGAAGCATAACCCACAAAATGGTTGTAAGAAGCGGTCGTGTTGGCATCGCCGGCCAGCCAGCCGGAAAAGTGGTTGCAATTACCCGTGGTATTCAAACGGCCCGCCCGGTGGCCGGAAAAATAATTGGCATACCCGGCAGTATTACTTTGTCCGGCCCAAAAACCGACAAAATGGTTGAGATGGCCGGTAATGTTATTTTGGCCTGCCTGATAGCCGATAAAAAGGCCCTCCCAACCGGTTACGTTGGATTTTCCGGCCTGGTAACCCATAAATTGATTGAAGTATCCGCCATTATTGTCTTCACCCGCTTCATGAC
>CALEYM010000136.1 GCA_937926185.1 uncultured Bacteroidota bacterium
AACCCTCATAAACCCTCATAAACCTTCATAAACCTTCATAAACCTTCATAAACCTCGAAATTAAAATTCCATTTTCACCCGTACCCGCACACCGAGTTTGGATACATTGGGCAGATCGGTGTAGGTGAACCGGCGAACCAGATCCACCCGCACAATTTTAAAAATATTGGCTATTCCCACACTGCCCTCCACGTAGGGCTGGCGTTCGAGCGTATGGGTAATAGTATTGCCCGATTCATCGGCGGGAAAACGCAGCAGGCCGTTGTTGCCGTCCGGCAGGTTGCGTTGGTCCACACCGCCCCAAAGGGCTTTCACGGTAAATACTTCACGCCATTTGAGTTTTTTCAACAGGGGTATTCGTCCGAAAAAAACGCCGCCAAAATTATGGAAGTAATTGACAGACACATACTTGTCGCTTACAAATTCCAGGAAGTTCATCAGGTTGTACGATTCCAGCTGATACGAGTAGGTTTGGTTGGCCCGGTGAATGGCGAGCAAGGGGTAAGGTACCTGCCCGAAGATACGGCCCGCTTCGATAATACCGATGCTGTATCCGAAGGGCGACACAAAAAAGGCTTTTTTGGCCTTGAACTGTACCGAATGGTAATTGTATTCACCGCGCATGAGGTCTTTAACCCCCGCCTCGTAAATGAAATCGAAAATGGGGTATTTATTCAGAATGGGCGTCCGGTAGGTGGAGCCTTCATAAAATTTTTCATTGGGACCGTAATGCAGGGAGAGGCCCAGTTGGGTGGCGGTAAGATCGGTTTTCCTTTTCAGTTCGCCGTTATCCAAATAATCGAACAACAGGGCGCCCGCTCCATTCTGACGAACGTTTTTTACAGAAAATGCGTAGGAAAATATGGTCCGGTTCTCATGGGTATAATCCAGTCCGATCGTCTCGGTATAGATCATCCGGTTGTTCACCCCGCGTTTGAAAGAGAGCAAAAAATTGTCCTCGTTGACAAACAGGAGGTTTTGCCCCGGGATTTTAATGTCGTTCTGGTACCAGAGCCGCAGCTGGTTGAGCGGGAACAGTCGTACTTTCTCTTCGCCAAAGGAGTAACGAACGGCGGCAAACCCTTTCCAGCGTTCGTCTTTGGAGCCATAAGCGCCGTAAACCTCCAGCATCAGCCGTTCGCTGAACCGGTAGTTGGTGCGGCCGCCGATCCGCGCGCGGAAGCCTTCCACGGGATTGAAGCTATAAAAAGTATTTACCGGGCCTACGTCGAAACCGCCGATATGCGAGTATCCCTCGAACAGGAATCTGAGTCCGCCGATCAGGGTGCGGAAGCCGCGGTTTTTATACAGGCTGTCGAGGGTTTTTTCCAGTCCTATTTCGCCGCGGCTCAGCGTCAGGTGGCGGTTTTGGTTCCAGAAGGTCGTATCGAGCAGGTCGGCCCCTTTATCGCGCAAGGTAGCGAGCGGCCCCTGGAACAGGGTGTCCGGCAAGGGCTTGTTCAGTTCATATTTCCGGTAAGACGTCGTTTTATAACCGATCAGGGAACGGCTGCTGTCGCCCTTGAGCAGACCGAAGTCCATAAAAATATCGTCTTTGGACAGCATCAGCCGGCGTTCGCTGGGGGAATCGCCCTGCCAGTCGTATTCCTGGCTGATCTGCATTTCATTCACCCAGTTGAGGTTGATATCTTTGGGAATGCCGGCTTCTATTTTCCGGATGGCGTAAGTGGAGTCGAGCGCCACCCAAAGGTGCCCCATAAAGGCCAGGTCGGTTTTGTTGCGGGGGGCGTAATACAGGTGAACACAGGGGGTTTGGTCAATTTTGACCGTATCCTGGATATAAAAACGGTAAATGGTGGGCGCCAGCGGGCTGATAGGACTGACGAACTGCATGGTGAGCAGGTCAACGGCGTTGTTGTAAAAGTTGACGTCCATGTACATGCTGTTCACAAAATAGGAAATACCCTGCAGGTCGAAAATGTCCTTAAAAACGACGTTGCGTTCGCCGTGTATGTATTCTTTCAGCGATTTGGGCGACTGGCGGTAGTACACGTCGGAAAGGCTTTCACGCAGGAACAGCAACAGGCTTACCTTGTCGTTCACCTTGTTGGTATCGGCGTTGTCGAAAATGAATTTAAAGCGCCGGAAAAGCAGGCTGTTACGGGTTTTTTCAGTAACGTTATTGAGCGCGAAACTGACTTTTTCATACTTCTCGAAATGGTAATAGTCGAGTCCTTCCTTCCGGTTTTTATCCTTATTTTCGATCACCTTTTTAATCAGTTCCACGGCCGGATTGCCCTTGTTGCGGTATTTTTCCACTTTCACGGTGATCTCTTTCAGGCCCACGGATGCTTCAGACATCAGCACAGTCACTTTGTTGGCTTGCCCGGACTTTATGGGCAGGCTCTGCGACTGATACCCCACGCACACGATTTTAATACGCTCCAAGCCCGGTTCATTGGCTTCCATATAGAAATTGCCTTCGATATCCGTACGGGTACCGAGGTTGGTATTTTCAAACGAAACGCTCACATAAGGCAAAGGCTCATTGGTGGCAGCGTCCAGCACCTGGCCCCGCACCGCGGTCAACTTTTGACCCGGTACTTCGGACAGCGAACAGAAGGATGTCAAAACAATGGCAAGCAGCCATATTTTCGATTGCATAAGGTTTTTTTCATTAAGTACGATAATGGAAGGGTCGACGGTTTACAGCCGGTTTAAAAACAACCCGGTGATTAAAGAGAAAGATTAAAAACCAGGTGGCGCTTGCCGCCGTGATCCGCGCAGGCCAGGGGCGCCAGTCGCCGAGGTTGTGTAACAACCAAACGCCCGCGACGTTCATGCCCATGCCGAGTAAAACGCCACTACTATATCTGACGGCAAGAGCCGGCCAGTTCGTTGCATGGGCTGCCTGAAAAACCCAACGCCGTTGCAGCCAGAAAGAAACAAGGGCCCCGGCGCAACGCCCGACTACCGTGGCCTGTACGGCTTGCGCCGCCAATACCGTCAACGCCAAATGGAAAGCTGTAAAGTCCACCCCCGTGGCTGTTAGCGACGACAGGCCGTATTTGCCCAGCAACCGGCACCATCGTTTCAGGCGGCCGGCAAAGTTGGTTTGGGGTTGTTCGTTTTTCTCCAATTGCGCCATGAGTCAAACGTTTCAGGAACATTTAGCGGTTGAAAGCCGCGCAACATCATAAATGGCAAGGTCTGTTTCCGGTTTTAGGAGTTTAAAAAACTTCCAAAAACTGAAAGACCTGCAGCACTAAATTGGCATACACTCCCGCCAGCACGTCGTCCAGCATGACTCCCCAACCGCCGCCTATTTTTTCCATCCGGCGTACCCCGAGGGGTTTGAAGATGTCAAAAAAGCGGAATAACAGGAATGCAACCAGCCAGTATTGCCATAGGGCAGGTACGCCCAGTACGGCAATCCACATGCCTACCATTTCATCGATGACCGTTTGGCTTGGGTCTTCACCCCATTCGGCGGCCAGGATGTCGGAACCCCGCGCGCCGATCCAGGTAAAACCTACGATCAGCACGGTCAGTTCCAGGGTCAGGGCGGCAGGTGTCAGAAATGTCAGCGGCCAGACCATCAGGGCGGCTGCCGCGGCGCCCCAGGTACCGGGCGCCACGGGCAGCCACCCCGTTCCGAAGCCGCTAAGCGTTAACTTGTAGAAGCGCTTCATATTCTTTTTCCAGGTCCTCGTAGTAGTCCATGCCCAGGTGCGTGATCAGCTCTTCGCCCATCAGGTAGCGGAGCGTATTTTCCAGTTTGCTCAGTTGTTTGAAAATATCGTGCTGCGGGGGCAGGCCAGGCGCCGTTTGCGGGGCTTTGAAGTAAAACGACAGCCATTCCTGGATACCCAGCAGACCGGCGCGGTGGGCGAAGTCCATAAACAGGGCCAGGTCCAGCACGATGGGGGCGGCGAGGATGGAGTCGCGGCACAGGAAGTTGATTTTGATCTGCATGGGATAGCCCAGCCAGCCGAAGATGTCGATATTGTCCCAGCTTTCCTTGTTATCGCCGTGCGGGGGGTAGTAGTTGATGCGGATCTTGTGGTAAATGTCGCCGTAGAGTTCGGGTTGCAGTTCGGCGTCGAAAATGCCGTCGAGTACGTTGCCTTTGGACACTTCCTTGGTTTTGAAGTTTTCCGGCGCATCCAGCACGGCGCCGTCGCGGTTGCCAAGGATGTTGCTGGAGAACCACCCCCTGACGCCGAGGGCGCGGGCGTGCAAGCCGGGCGCCACGATGGTTTTCATCAGCGTTTGGCCGGTTTTAAAGTCTTTGCCGCCGATGGGTACGCGCATTTTGTGCGCGAGTTCGACAATGGCCGGAATGTCGCAGGTCAGGTTGGGCGCGCCGTTGGCAAACGGAACCCCCATTTTCAGCGAAGCGTAGGCGTAGATCATGCTCGGCGCAATTCGCGGATCATTGAGGCGGAGGCCTTCTTCAAAAGCCTCCAGGGTTTCATGCACGCTGCTCGTCTCGGTGTAGGCTTCCGTAGATGCGCACCATACCATTACGAGACGGTCGCAATTGTTTTCTGCTTTGAAACGCCGGATGTCCTCCATCAGCTGCGCGGCCAGTTCCATTTTGGTGGCGCCGGTTTTTACATTTGTACCGTCGAGGTTGCGCACGTAGCTTTTGTCGAATACCGCTTTCATCGGTTTGATCTTTTCCAGCTCCGGTTTCAGGGCTTCCACCAGGCCGCGTTCCAGCACCTTGGCCTCGATGGCGGCTTCGTACACGTTGTCTTCGTATACGTCCCAGCCGCCGAAAGCCAGGTTGTCCAAATCGGCCAGGGGTGCAAATTCTTTGATATGCGGGTTGCGCGCCTCGGTGCGTTTGCCCAGGCGAATAGTGCCCATTTGCGTCAGCGACCCGATCGGGAGCGCCAGTTCTTTGCGGGCGGCCATGACGCCGGCGATAAAGGTGGTGGCCACGGCGCCCATGCCCGGCGTCAGTACGCCAAGTTTGCCACTTGCAGGTTTGATCTCTATTTTTCTTTTTGTCATAGTTGAATATTCTTTTTATACGAAAATTTACTATAAAACGTTGAAAATCAATTTAATGCAAACGATTATGTTTTCATTTCCATGAACAGCTCCATGTCAATCCACAATCCGTAATCCGCAATCCGTAATCCTCATATCCACCCTTTCGCTTTATACCACTCCACCGTTTCCTGAACGCCGGAATAGAGGTCGTAACGGGGTTTAAAATTCAGTTCTTCAAAGGTCTGCGAAGGGTCGCACCACCAGCTGGCTCCGCCGATCTCGTTTAGTTTTTCGCGGTTGAGCGGGGGCATTTTGCCCTGCCAGCGCCCCACGGTTTCCCAGGCAGCGGCCACTATACCGACGATGGGGAGTGGCAGCCGCAGGCGCAGGGTACGGCGTTTCAGGGTTTCGCGCACCGCCCGGCCGAGGTCGTCGGTGGTATAATTGCGGTTGTCGGAGACGATGTATTTGCGCCCGGTTTTGCCCTGTTCGAGGGCGGAAACCATGATATCGGCCAGGTCTTTTACATAAATAAAACTCACTTTTTGGGGCTGTGAGCCGATGTAGAGTTCAAAACCTTTACTGACCAGTTTGATAAACTCCAGGATATCCTTGTCGCGCGGCCCGAAGACGGCGGTAGGTTGCAGGGCTACCCACGGAAAATCGTCGAGGCTTTCGAGGTATTGTTCGGCAGCCCGTTTGCTCGCGCCGTAGGCCGTTACCGGTTCAGGCTTGCGTTGCGGATGGATACGGCCTTCGCCGTTGGCCGGCCCCAGCGCCGCGAGACTGCTGAGAAACAAAAATTTATCCGGACGGATGCTTTCCTGTCGCAATATCTCGACGAACCGCCGGGTATAATCGGTGTTCGTGTGGAAATATTCTTCCCGGCTCAGTGCTTTGGTCGTGCCGGCGATGTGCGCCACATAATCGAATCGCCCGGCTTGTTCCAGTTCCCGTCGCATGGCGGCCTCATTGTCGAAATGCAGATGAAGAAACTGTAATTGCTTTTCCGGCAGGTTGGCGCGGTCGCTGGTCGGTCGTATGGCTGCCGTGACTTCCCAACCCCTGGCCAGGGCGTGATCGATCAGCGTACTGCCGATGAATCCGTTTGCCCCGGTGATGAGTATGCGTTTCATGATTTGTATCGTGGTTTATGGGGGTTCGGAACGGATTAAATTGTTTTTTCGTAAAGCCGGTACTTCCGGTACACTTTGCCGCGGATATGTTCCAGGGCGCGGTTCATCATTTCGTTGTTTTCCAAAATCCAGGAAGCTTCACCGCGGGGAATGCCTTTTCGCAGACCGGTGCGCATGGTACGTACGTAAAAAATGACATCTATGCCCAAACGGCGGTATTCCTTCATGGTACCCAGGGCCAGTATCCGGATCGATTTGATCTTTTTTAAACCAAAAAGCAGTTTAAAAATACCGAAGGGGAACAGACGTCCGCGTTTCATTTTAATTTGAATTTCATTGATGTTGGGAATCGAAAGCGCGACGCCGATGATTTTGCCTTCTTTTTCCGCAAAATACACAAAGTCAGGGTCGATAACCGGTTTCAGGTCTTTGGCAATTTGCCGCACTTCATCGGGAGTCATCGGCACAAAACCCGTGTTTTCGGCCCAGGAGGCATTGTATACCGGCAGAAAACGGTCGAGTTCCCGTTTAAAATTTTTCATATCGATCTGCCGTATGGTAACGCCCCGTTCGGCCAGGCGCTGCTCCAGTTTGTCGGCGAATTCCATGACGTCGTAGGGCAGGTCTGAATCAACGAGTTCGTAACAAAGCAGGTCCACATTTTTGGTAAAACCGTATTGTTCCAGCAGTTCCATGTAATACGGCGCGTTGTACGTATTCATGACGAACGGCGGTTCGTCGAAATTTTCCACCAGCAACCCGCAGGTTTCGTTGGTGGAAAAATTGGCTGGCCCGATCACTTTGGTCATGTCCTGTTCGCGAAGCCATTTCGTGGCGGTATCGAGCAGGGCATTGGCCGTTTCCCGGTCGTTGATGACGTCGAAAAAACCAAAAAAACCTTCCTGGCGGCCGGTGTATGCAATATGATTCCGGTTCAGGATAGCGGCTATACGTCCCGCGATCCGGCCGTCGCGCAGGGCCAGGAAATACGCGGCTGTCGAGTGTTTGAAAAAGGGCGACTTTTTCGGATTGAGCAAGGCTTCCTGCTCGATGAACAACATCGGCACGTAGTTCGGGTCGTGGGCATACAGGTCGTGCGGGAAATCGATAAACTGCCGCAACAGTTTTTTATCGCCCGGATCCACCGGGATGATCTGTATCATACCGTTACGGATTCGATTTGCGGGTCCAGAATACCCAGTTGTTGTGCATTGCGGTACAAAATATCCGCGGCCCGGTCGATCTGTTCGATGGTATGCGTAGCCATGAGTGAAAAGCGGATCAGCGATTCCTCGCTCGGTACGGCCGGCGATACGACCGGATTGATGAACACGCCGTCGCGGAAAGCTGCTGCTGAAAAAGCGAACGTTTTTTGGTTGTCGCGCACATACAGCGGGATGATCGGTGAGGCCGTATGGCCAATTTCGAAACCCAGGTCGCGGAAACGGTCGATGGCATAGCGGGTGTTTTCCCACAGCCGATCGATACGTTCCGGTTCGGCTTTAATGATTTCAAGTGCGGCGAGCACGCTGGCGGCGGAAGCCGGCGTCATGCTGGCACTGAAGATCAGGGAGCGGGAGTGGTGTTTCAGGTATTCGATAACTGACCTGGAAGAAGCGATAAACCCGCCCAGCGAGGCCAGCGATTTGCTGAAGGTGCCGATCTGGATATCGACCGCGTCGTTGATCCCAAAATGCGAACCGGTGCCAATGCCCATTTCACCGATTACGCCGATGGAGTGGGCATCGTCGCACACCACCACGGCGTTGTGGCGTTTGGCCACCGCCACAATTTCCGGAAGCGGCGCCAGGTCGCCTTCCATGCTGAAAATACCGTCCACTACGATAAATTTCAGGGTTTCATGGGGCAACCGACCGGCCAGACGCTCCAGGTCTTCCATATCGTTGTGGTTAAATTTTTGTACCCTTCCGAAAGTCAAACGGGTGGCATCGATAATCGAGGCGTGCACCCGCTCATCGATCAGCACGTAATCCTGCCGGCCCACCAGCGGCGCCAGCGCGCCCAGGTTGGCCTGAAAGCCTGTGCTATACAGAATCACTGATTCGCGCTGCAGGTATTCTGCCAGCGCCTCTTCCAGTTCGATATGGATACTGAGGGTGCCGTTCAGAAAACGGGAACCGGCGCAGCCCGTGCCAAAACGCGCCGTGGCGCGCTGGGCGGCTTCCTTGATCTTCGGGTGGTTGGTCAATCCCAGGTAAGAGTTCGAGCCGAACATGAGTACCGGTTTGCCGTCGATGATCACCTCCGTGTCCTGTTCCGATTGGATGACCCGGAAATAGGGATAAAGACCGGCCCTGCGTACCTCATCCGGGGCGGTGTAGCTGTCGGTGCGTGCGAGTAAGTTTTTATTCATTCCTGAAAATGTTCGTTAGGTGGAGCAAATAACGCCGGAGGCGTGCCATGAAGCGAATGATAAATGATGAAGATCAATGTTTTTTTAGCCGGAAGGTGGTATTGAACACATAGTCCCAAAGGGGATTGCTGACGCCAAAGCCTTTATCGGAATGTTGATAATGGTGCAGCATGTGGTGTTGTTTGAGGCGTTGCCACAACGGGTTTTTCCAGTTCAAATGGTGCATGGCATAGTGCATGGTATCGTAAAACAGATACCCGGAAACAAAGCCGGCAAAGAACGGATAGACCGTAGGAGCACCCAGCACGGCATTGTAAAACGAAAAAAAGATCACTGCCAGCGGTATGCTCACGCTGGGCGGCATGACCAGCCGGAGCCGGTCGTTCGGGTAATCGTGGTGTACGCCGTGAAAAATAAAATGAATACGGGCGCCTATTTTACCGGGCGGCATCCAGTAAAAAACAAAACGGTGCAACACGTACTCCACGAAAGTCCAGGAAAATAAACCGCCCAGGAAAAGCCCCGCCGAAGCCCAGCCGCGCGGCGCATTCCACAAACACCAGGAAACCAGCGGTACGTAAAGAAAAAGCGGTACGCTGAAATGGACTTTTGAGAGCGCCTCCATCCAGTTGCGTTGAAACATGCGGGACGATTCCGGGCTGTTGGAGACAAACGCTTTTTTAGTGATGTTTTCAGTCATGTTGAGAAATTGGCGACATTTTTCCGGGCGTCCGCCCTTTTTGGCATACGGAAGCCCTGTTCACCGGCCGGAAAACTGCCTGATTGTTCCTCCCGGTGAACGAATTGATCGGATTACTGATAAAATCGGTTTTGCTTTACGATTAGGTGGGTAAAGGCCGTGCTTCAGGTCGCTGGATGCTTTTCTTCCCACCCGGTTATTAATTGTTCGATCCCTTTCGACAAATAACTTTGGAAAAATAGAGTCAAAGGTAGGGCACTTCTTTTGGTTCTGAAACAAGCGAACCAATTTTACGTATCTTTTACAATTTGCGGCAGACCGGTGGATATTTAGCGGGTATAAGGAACCCTGGCGACGATGGACCGCCCGAGCGTCAGCTCGTCGGCATACTCCAGGTCGCCGCCAAAAGAGACCCCCCTGGCAATGGCGCTTACGGCCACCCCCGAAGGTTGCAGTTTTTTAGACAAATAATATACGGTTGTTTCGCCTTCTATGGTCGGGCTGATGGCCATGATCACCTCTTTTATCTCGCCTTGTTCGACTCTTGTCAGCAGCGTGTCGATGTTCAGGTCGGCCGGGCTGACCCCCTCGATCGGTGAAATGATGCCGCCCAGTACGTGATAAAGCCCGCGGTATTGCCCGGTATCTTCGATTGCCATCAGGTCGCGGATGTTTTCCACCACGCACACCAGCGAATGGTCGCGGCGGGTGTCGGCGCAAATCTGGCACACGGCATCATCCGAAAGATTGTGACAAACCTGACATTCCCGGATGCCTTCACGCATGGCCAGCAGCGCCGAGGCAAATTGTTCGGTCGTCGTTTTATCCTGTTTCAGCAGGTGCAGCACAAGCCGCAACGCCGTTTTCCGCCCGATGCCGGGCAGTGAAGCAAAAGCCTCCACGGCTTTTTCGATAAGTTTGGAGGAAAAGTTCATAACAGGCCGCAAAGATAAAAAAATTAAGCGGCGGCAGGCCTTTCCAGGTAACTGCCGCCGCACGGAAAACTACCCTGTCATGTCCTATTTCTTCATTGAGTGATTGAGTGATTGAGTGATTATTTCAGACGCCGCCTACGGCGTCGGATCAAAGTTTCAAATGTTACGACGCCGTAGGCGGCGTCTGAAATAATCACTCAATCACTCAATCACTCAATCACTCAATCACTCAATCACTCAAT
>CALEYM010000137.1 GCA_937926185.1 uncultured Bacteroidota bacterium
AATGGAGTTAAACAAGGGTGCAAAGGTATGCAGTATGGCGGTTTTTGGCTATAACCGGCTTCATTTTCGCCTGCAAAGAACAGGTCACAAGTTGAAGTGTTCGTACTTTGCGCCTCAAAAAACGGAAGAATGATGCGTTTAATATGCAGCTTGTTGCTTTTGGCCCTCATTTTTGGACGGATGCAGTCGCAATCCACGGCGTTTGTCTTTAATGGCGGCCTGAGCGTCGGTTTTCAAAAATGGGATAACTCCTTCGACCGCCAGCCCCTGTACAAGTATCACGCGGCACTGGCCGTCGAATCGGTAAATAACGAGAACGATAACGGATCCATTTTTGCCCAGTTCGGTTATCATATCCGGGGCAGTGCCACGCGTTTCCGATTTTTTTTCACGGGCGGCGGCATCGATACCTATTCGGAAGAGTTTCAATTCCGCAATCTCTCGCTCATCCTTGGCGCCAAGCAAAAATTTCCACTTGGCGAGCGCAACAAATATTTTTATTACGGCGGCATTCGGGGCGATTATACGCTCAGTACCAATATCGACGAACTGGCCGGCGCACAGGTGTACCCGATTTATTATCCGTATATCGGTTCCATGCGCCGTTGGATGGTTGGCGTTTCCCTGGGTGGCGGGCTGGAAGTGCCGTTCAGCGAACTGGTAGGCGGTCAGCTGACCCTTTCCGTACATCCGGATTTTACCTACCAGTACAACCAGCCCTCCATTTCCAACGTCACCAACCCCTTCGACCCGACAGGCGGCTCGAAGATCACCATCCCGGAACGCCGCATCCGCAATATCACCATCGAGGTGTCGCTGGGTCTGCGTCTGCTACGGAAAGTGGTGTACGAGGAATGATGGGATTTTGGGTTTAAGCGGGCAGAAAACCTTGCATGGCCGTCCACACCGGGTCTGCGCGCGGTACCGGCGCTTCCACTGCCATCCATTCGCCCGATCCGGGGTGTTCGAAAGCCAGGCGCCAGGCGTGCAGGTGGATGGAGCGGTCGCGGTTGCCGCGGCGGAAGCCGTATTTTACGTCGCCTTTGATGGGGCAGCCGATAGCGGCCAGTTGTGCCCGTATTTGGTGGTGCCGCCCGGTGATGAGCCGGACGAGGAGCAGGTGGTAGCGTTGGCTGCTGCCCAGCAGGCGGTAATGAAGTTCGGCGCGTTCGGTTCCGGGCCGTTCGTCGGCGAAAACGTCCGCGCGGTTTTTGAGGGTATTTTTTTGCAGAAAATGCAGCAGCGAGCCTTCCGGCTCCGGCGGAGGGGCGCCCACCACGGCGAGGTAATCTTTTTCCACCGTGTGTTGCTGAAACTGGCGTTGCAGCAGGGTCATGGCCGCCGGCGTTTTGGCCAGCAGTAATACGCCGCTGGCGGGCCGGTCGAGGCGGTGCACGGGGTGTAATGCCTGGCGGCAGTGGGCTTCGCCCCATTGCAAGGCCGATTCGTCGCCGGTTTTGTCCGGCTGGGCCGGCATGCCAGGCGGCTTGTCAACGGCGAGCAGCAGCGTGTCTTCGAACAGAATATCAGGCATATTATACAAAGCGGAGAGCGAATCAACCGAATTCCCCTAAACCCCCTAAACCCTTCTAAACCCTTCTAAACCCTTCTAAACCCTCATAAACCCTCATAAACCCTCATAAACCCTCATAAACCCTCATAAACCGCATAAACCCTCATAAACCGCATAAACTTCCCAATCCCCTCCTATTTTTGGCCCAAAATAACGCTATGCGCCGGACACTGCTCTTTTTATTTATTTGTTTTGCCCGTTTACTGGGCGCCCAAACTGATTCGTCGCTGCTCCTGAGGCCCGAACGCCTGACGGATAAGGACATTGTAACCCGGGGTCAGGGCCGGGAGAAATTAAAGACGATTTCGGCAACCCGTACCGTGGAAGAGATCGACCAATTGCCCTTTTCGGTTTGGGTAGTGACCGCCGAAGATATTTCCCGCAATGGTTTCATCACGCTGGGCGACGTGCTGCGCGCCGCTCCGGGTGTGCGCGTATCGCAACCGGGCAATGCGCTGGAAGGGGAGACCTTTATGTTGCGTGGCCTGCCAGGCAATCAGTATGTAAAGGTAATGATCAACGACGTGCCCATAAAACCTGCCGCGGCACTGGGAATGCCCATTGGAGCGCAGCTGCCCATTCGCCAGGCCGAACGCATCGAAATTTTCTACGGCCCCTCTGCCACGCTTTACGGCGACGGGGCTTGCGCGGGGGTGATCAACATTATCCTTAAAGAAACGGAACGTCCCATTTTTACCCAGGCCGACCTGGCCTTCGGCTCCCTGGGTTACAACAGCCTCGACCTGATGCTGGGCGGCAAACTGTTCAAAGACCAGAAAGTATTTCGTTTCAGCCTGTATGGCAGCAGTACCGTGCGCCAAAGCACAGACATTTTTTATGACGATCAATTATTTACGACAAAAAACTATCTCCCGTTTGGCCTGGATTCCTCGGTGTATTACAACCGCCTGAATTACCGTTCGCGGGAATTAGGGGACAGCGTGATCCGCACTGCGCCCGTCTCGCACGAAAGCCGGCTGCTGGGCATCAACCTGACCTGGCGGGGCATTCGCTTCAACTACAACCGCTTGCAACGCGTCGATCACAGTTCCCTGGGCCTGAGCCCGCTGGCGGTTTCTTATGCCAACCCTTCCAACCGGGTAGCTGAACAAATTGAAACATTTGCCTTCAGTTTTCAAAAACGCCGCACCCGCCGTACGGCAACCAACACTTTTTCCATTGTACGGTATAAAATCGACAACAACTCCTCTTTCACCCCGGTGTTTGACCGCCTGAGCGCGGCAATGTTTTATACCAAAATCCCGGACATTCAAACGGTCGATCAGCAGCAACTCATCCTGGAAGACCTGTACCAGCGGTACGCTTCCAACGAACGGTATTTTACCGCCAATGGCATCGACGGACGTTTCGAATCGCGCGTCGATGCGACCCTTCGGCCAAACCTGTATCTGAATACCGGTATTCAAACCAATTTTGGGGGCGGCGTCCCGCTTTCCGGTTATTTCATGGGGCCTCTCGATATAAATATAATAGGCGAAACGGAAATAGAATCGCCCAAACCATTCAGGGCGGGCAGCGACGGTGGTCTCGATCTGCAATTGTACGCCCAACTGTATTATCGCGGAAAAAAGCTAACCGTTGTTGGCGGTTCGGCAGTAAATCTGGCCATTTTGTATGGGGTGGACTATGCTCCCAGACTGGCC
>CALEYM010000138.1 GCA_937926185.1 uncultured Bacteroidota bacterium
ATTATTTTTTGAGCGAAACTTTTTTCATGGCTACCACCCCGTCCACATCCACCTTCACCAAATACAACCCCGCCGCCACATCCGCCAAATCGAACTCCAGCACGTCGCTTTGCACCGGGCCGGGCCGGGCCGACAACACCTGACGGCCCAGCATGTCCAGTATCTCTACGCCGGCTTCGGCCCGCCGGGGCAGGTCGAAACGAAGGTAGATTTTGCCGGCGGAGGGGTTGGGGAAGATGGAAATGTAGGAAGCCCATTCGGGTTCGGCGGTGGGTACGATATTCCGGATGGTGAACGGCCCGGCCACGAACACGCAGCCGTTGCCGTCGGTCACGCGCAGGAGATAGTCGCCGGGGCCGGCAGCATTCAGCGTGGCCTGGGTTTGGTCTGGGATGAGGCTGTTGTCCGGCAAAAGCCACTGGTATTGGTAAACGGGCGTACCGCCACTGATTTCAGCAAAAATGGATCCGTTGTTTGCGCCGTTTGTCGCATTTTGGACGATCGTATCAGTTAAAAACAATGCCGGCGGTTCGTCGAGCAGGAAAGCGGATTCGGCCTGGCAGCCGGCGCTGTCGACGGCCACAACGGTATAAATGCCGGCCGTCAGGTTGCCGATCGTTTGTCCGGTTGCGCCGTTCGACCAGGTAAAGCTAAAGGGTGGCGTTCCGCCTGTTGCGCCGGCGCTCAACTGTCCGTCGGCGCCGCCGCGGCAACGAATGACTGAATCCAGCGTGATGCCGGCAACCGCGGCTTCCGGTTCTGCGAGGGCAAATGTCGCTTCGGTCTGGCATCCCGCGCTGTCGGTGACGATAACGGTGTAGGCGCCCGCGTCCAGGTTTTCAATCGTTTGACCGGAACTGCCGTTTGACCAGGCAAAACCGAAGGGCGGCGTTCCGCCGGCGGGCAGGGCGCGCAGTTGTCCGTCGTTGCCGCCGTTACAGCGGATCGCGGCATCGGGTATTATCGTTGCGGAAACAGCCGGAAACACGCTGACCCGTACCGAATCGTTTGCCGAACAACTACCCAGGGTCACGGTCAGGTAGTACGTGGCATTGAGCGCCGGCGCTTCGATGCCGGGCGTATTCTGGCCGCTGCTCCACTGGTAGGAGTAGCCGCTGTTTTGTACAGCCGTCAGTTGGGCGATACCCCCCGGACAAACATATTGATCTGGCCCGGCATCGGCCGCGGGGATCGGCGCCTCGGTCAGCCGCACCTCCTGCCGTTGCAGGGAAACGCAGCCGGTCAGCAAATCGCGCGTTTCCGCCCAGTAAGCACCGGGGGCCGGGGGAAGAAACGTCGGCGTACCGGTTTCCAGCAAATTGCCGCCGGTTGCCGCGTCGTACCAATCCACGGTGAAGCCGGACGGCGTGGTTACAGAGAGGGTGGGAAATTGGTTGTTTCCCGCGCACACCTGCTCGTTTTTGATAAAACCGGGTTTGGGGATGTCGGTAGGGCATAAACATTCTTTTGCCGGCGGTGAAATAATAAAATTGCAACCGGTGCCGACAAACAGGGCGGCGATACTCACCTGTTGCCCTTCCGGAATGTTGCTATAGGTGTATGACCCGTCGGGGTTTGCGGTCAGTTCGCCCAAATCGGGGGTAAAGGTGAGTTGATCGCCGGCCGTCGTGAATTGGATAAAATAGCCGGCCAGGTCCGGTTCGCAGTCGTTTTCCAGGATGGTCACTACCGGACGCGGGTGTACGGTCAGCACTATATGATCGTTTACCTGCGGGCAAACGGACGGCGCGGCGGGGAAGGCTGTCAGCGTCAGCGTGAGCATGCCGCCGGTCAATGACGGCGGCGGGATGTATTGCTGCGCTTGCAGGAAGCTGGCGTTCGGATAAAATTTTCCGCTGATGGGCGTAACGGTCCAGGCGCCTGTAGCGGCGCTGCCGCCGATGGCGCCGTTCAGCGTCAGGCTGTCGCCGGCGCAAATAGCCGCGTCGGCGCCGGCATTGGCCGTGGCCGGCATATTCACGGTCAGGCTGACCGGCGTGCGCGGGCTGAAACAGTTGGGGTTCTGGTTCAGCTTGGCCTGCGCATAATAGGTCACGGAACTTGTGACTATTTGCGGCTGATATTGGAGCGAATTGGTGAAAACGGGAATGCCGCCCGAGGGCAGGTCGTACCAGTCCACCGATTCGGCGCCGGGATTGGTCACGGTGACGCTGAGTGCCGGAATATTGTCGCCCAGGCAAATGGTGGGATTGTTCGGGTTTTGCGGCGCCAGGGGCAATACGGTGCAGGAGCATACCGGCGGATCGACGGTTATGGCGCTGCTACAACCGTTAGCGAATGCTGTTATCGAAATCGAAGTGGCGACGGGGATGCCGGAGAAAGTGAAAGTGCCGTTTCCGTTGTTGCTGGGAACAACAAACGGCGTACTGCTAAAATTAAGGGCATCGGAAGTGACGGTCACCTGGTACTGCGTCCAGGCCGGGTTGCATTGTTTGATGCCTTCCGTTAGCGCCGGCAATGGTTTGAAGGAAAGGGTTACGAGCGTTGAATCTTCGCTTTCGCAAAGATTGACCGGGTTGAATGTTTTGGCATAATAATCGCCGGCTACAGCGGCGTTCAGCGCCAGCGTGGGGCTGCCGGCCTGCAACTGACCGTTGAAATACCAGTTGGCGAGCAGGTCTGGCCCTGCGGATACCTGGAGCGGCGGGATGTTGGGCTCGCCTGCGCACACATTCACATTTACCGGGTTAACCGGCTTATCGAGGGTGGGGCAAAAACAAAAATGGGCTTCCAGCACGGTGTCCCGTTCGCAACCGGTGTCGCTGCTGCTCAACTGAATACTCACCGGCTGCCCTTGCGGTATGCCGGAAATGTCAAAAATGCCGGCCATCGGATTGGCAACGCTGTGCGGCGGCGCCAGGACGCCGTCCGCGTCGGTAGCCACCCGTACCGTGTACGTTTTCAGGTCGTCGGAGCAGGTGTGGGATATGACAGAAAAAGAAGGAATATCATTCAGTGTGAGCGCAACGGCGATGCGGTCGCTGACACATCCATTTTCCAGGTTGCGGGCGTTCACGAAGTACGTACCGGGGCCAAGGGGAACAAAGACAGGGGTTCCCGCTTCCAGTGGCATGCCGCCGTTCATTTGTTCGTACCAGTCGGCGGATTCATTCGGGCCGACAGTTACGGAGAGCGCGGGCGGCGATTGGTAGGGGCAATAGGATTTATCGCCGCCTGAAACCGGCGTATTTACCGAATTCAGGGTCAGGGTAATGGCGATACGTTCGCTCACGCAGTTGTTCGTCAGGTTGCGGGCGTTTATATAATAGGTTCCGGGGCCGGTGGGCGTGAATGTCAGGGTGTCCATGGCCAGCAGCGTGCCGCCGCTCAACTGGTCGTACCAGTCGGCGGTTTCGCCGGCGCCGACGCTCGCCGTCAGCGCGGGCGGCGTTTCACCTGGGCAATAGTTTTTGTCGCCGCCTGAAACCGGCGGGATCACTACCGGACAGAGGCATTCCGGCGATGTCACGTCGAGTATGACGCTGCACGCGGCATTGGAAGTTGTCAATGTCAGGTCTGTGCCCGTGGGAATATCGGGTATGGTGTACACATTGCCGTTGGGCGGCGGAACGGGAAATGCCGGGTTGGTCGTAAGCGTATTGCCGTCTGTGACTGTGGCCACAATGGTGTAGGTCTCCAGCGAGGGCGAACAGGTCGTTTCATTCAAGGTGATGACCGGAGGCGGGATCACGGTCAGTACGACGGGCGTGCGAACGGCGCTGACGCAAGCGGTAACCGGGTTGCGGGTTTCCGCGTAGTAGGTTGTGGTGACAGCCGGGGGCGGAGCCGGCGCATACAGGTTGGAAGGATTGGGCGACAAGGGTTGTCCGCCCGCGGCATCGGCAAACCAGAATACCTGCAGGTTGCCGCCCGGCGGTGTCACGGAAAGCGGCGGCACTGCCGGTTGCCCCGCGCACATAGTGGCGCCGGCAGGGTTGGCAGGCGCATTGGGACGCGGATTCACGGTAATTGCCTGGGCATCGACGCTGGTGATGAAACAATATTTGTTCGTTACGGTGACGGCGTAAGTCATGCTCGTATTGGGCATTTTAGTGATCGCGGGCGTGGTATCGCCGGTGCTCCACTTATAGTTGTACAGATGCAGATACGGCGCGCCAACGTCGGCGGTGAGGGTTACCGGGGCGCCGGCGCAAACCGAGGTAGCGGAAGGCACGATGTTTACCGGCTGGGGAATGACGCATTGGCCCTGTTGTTCCACCCTGACGAATTGCCGGTACAAGTCGGGGGCGGTAATAGAGTAGAAGCGCAGGACGCCGCCGCGGGGCAGGGGAGAGGGGTTTTCTTCGAATATGAGATCAATGGTTTCAGAGCCATCATCCGATTCCGGGTTAATGGTTAGCCAGGGCGCAGGATTATTTACTCTTTCAATAGCCCATTTTTTATTGGTGGAAAAACGCATCGGGTAAACCCCGGAACCGGCTCTTGTCCTGATGAACGAGGTTTCGGCTCCGAAATTGACCACCTCTTCTTCGTTCAGGCCGGCGATCAGACTCGAAGCGCCGGATTGAAATACGACCGGGTTTCCAGTGGAGAAGTTTGGCGAAAACTGTTTGAAAGTGCGCTTACCGTTTTCGGTTTGGTGCATAAAGACATAGAAAGTATCGCCCGGCAGGAACGAACATTTCACGGGATCGCCGCTTTGGTCGGCTTTGAGGTTGAAATATTGGGTTTGGTTGGCATTGTGCCAATATTGGCTGGCTTCCAGGTTGCCTTTTAACTGACCGTCCGTATTCCTGAAGTAGAAGTTGAAATAATCAGATGGAGCATACGTGGGACTTGGGGCAATACCGACCTGATGCTGTGCGGCAGGATCGGTTGGACAGGCCGGGAAGTTCCCGCTCACAAAAGTTTGTTCGTCCACGAAGGCAGAATATTGCCGGCAATTTACACTGATCTGATAGGGATTATTATCCCCCCCAGACTGGCTGGAGACCATCAGATAGTAAGTTCCTTCGCTCAGGGTTGCAGTCAGTTTTCCGCTTTCATTAATGGGTGGCGAATTTTCCGCGTACCCCACGCAGTTTTCCCCGCACATAAAAGAGAACAGGAAAAGTCCCATTGAATCCTGGGAAGTCAGTTCGAACGTAACTTCATTCGGCTGATCCAACGAAAAACGATAAAATTCATTTTTCCAATGCGGATAGTCGCGCAAACCGTTATAGCAGATCATCGATGGTGGTGAAACGGAGCCGGTGCTCGTACTGAAATTCCCGGAAACGGTTGTATTGCATTCCAGGATGTTATCCATCGGCTCCGGACAAAACCACGAGTCGACCACATTGGTGGAATAAGTAACGCCCAGACTACCCATCACGACCAGGTAATACAGATCGGAGCAATTGTTTCTCGGTATGTTTCCTACCCAATCAGGATACCACAACACTTCGCCTCTTTTATTACAACTGTCCGGTATGCAATCGTCAAACGGAGGGAGTGAATAGCTGCAGGATTTACACGCGAAAGCGAATCTCCTGAAACTGGG
>CALEYM010000139.1 GCA_937926185.1 uncultured Bacteroidota bacterium
GTTGATTTGAGTGACCACAAGCAGGGCCCTCAAATCAACAAATCAACAAATCAACGAATCAACAACCAGCATGCTCATCCGTTGCCTGCTTGTCGACGACGAACACTTTGCCCTGGCGCTCCTGGAACAGTTTGTCCGGCGGGTGCCGGATTTGGAATGGGTGGCTTCGTGCCGAAGCCCTGTTCGCGCCATAGAAATCCTGCAAAGCGAGCCGGTCGACTTGCTTTTTCTGGATATTCAGATGCCTGTGCTGAGCGGCCTGGGCCTGCTGCGTCATATTTCACACAAACCGGTTACCGTATTTACCACGGCTTATGCCCAACATGCGCACGAGGCTTTCGACCTGGACGCCGCGGATTATTTGCTGAAACCCTTTTCCTTCGAGCGCTTCGAACACGCGGTGCAGAAAGCCCGGGATATACTGAGTCTTCGCCGGGCGCCTGAAAGCCCTGCCGGGCACCTCACCGTTAAAGCCGACCGGAAATGGATCAAAATCCCGTATGATGAAATTCAGTATATCGAAGGCTGGAAAAAATACGTCAAAATTTTTACCGACCAGGGTAAGTTCATCACCCTGGAGCGCTTAAATAATTTGGAAAAAACGCTCCCGCCCGCTCATTTTCTCCGGGTGCATAAATCGTACATTGTTTGCCGTGGCCGGGTACAACAACTCGACGGCGACGCATTGCTTATCGGACAAGCGCGTATTCCGGTCGCCCGGTCGCGCAAACGCGCCGTGGTGGAAGCGCTGTTTGCTTAATACCGATTTGCCCGTCCGAACCGGGCTAAATACGCCGAATACGGTAGGCTAAAATGTCGCAGATATAGCGGAGTCTCATAATTATTTTGTTGCTTGTAGGCAGTCCCCTACTTTTGGACGCCTGACGGGGTAGCAGACTAAATTTCGTGTACTTACCTTGCAGCGGTTCCCTTTTATTCGGGCTCTTATTAATCCTTAATATTGTTCTTCATCATCTAATTTAACCGAGTTATGAGACGATCTCTGACCATTTTTTTCCTCACCTTTTCTCTTTTGTTATTCGCTAAACTACTGTTCGCCCAGGCTCCTCCGGTAGAATGTACTCCCGGCGCGCCTGGAGCCAGATTTTGTGAACTGGCCTGCGTTTATTGCGAATTAAAAGCGCTGCAGGATGAGACAGGCCCGGTAACGCCTGCTCCCCCCTTGACCATTGACCAATGTTTTTTGGGTGCAGGCCCAATTACGCTGGAAAATCCGCGCTGGTACGGGTTTGTTGCTGGCAGCCTGGCTCTTGAATTTACGATCGACGGGCTTGACTGTTCTTCAGGAACAGGGTTGGAGTACGCGATTGTCTTCAATTGCGATAAGCCTTACCGGGCGCATACTTGTGGTACGCTCGATCCGATGAATCCGGTAATTCAGGTTTCTCCGTTGGTGCCTGGCAATATCTATTATTTAGTGTTAGACGGTATTAACGGATCAATGTGTAAATATGAGATCAATATTACCGGGGGAGCAATACCCGGTCCGGAATTGGGTGACATAGGCACTATTTCCGGCCCTACCCAGATTTGCCCCAAAGGCACGGCTACCTATTCACTGCCGTCCGTACCCTGGGCCATTACTTATACCTGGATAGGCCCTCCGGGTTCAAAGATCAATGGTGGCAGTAGTAATGTTCTGACAGTAAGGGCGTCGTATGATACCCCCACCGAGGTAGACATTCAATTTGGCACGGCAGGCGGCAATATTTGCGTGACGGCCAACAACGTTTGCGACACGCCTAAAACTACCTGTATTCAGGTCATAAACCAACCGCTGCCGGTCACTATTCTACCCGACAAGGAGCTTTGTTTTGAAGAACTCCCTTCCTTTTGGGAGGAAGAGCCTTTCAACCTGATCGGCGCGCCCGGTACATACATTTTTACTTCCACACCCTACACCTCTTACCAGGGTTGCGACAGTTTGGTGCGGCAAAAGATCATTGCCAAACCCCGCAAGCAAAAAGTGCTGGTGCCGCCCACCTGGTTGTGCGAGGGCGAGTGTTTGCGCGTGGGCGATTACGATTTCTGCGACGCCGGTTCGTACCAGGAGATACTTACCGCGTCGGACGGTTGCGACAGTACGGTCAGTTTTACCATTCTGAAAATACCCGTCAGGGCCGGCATACTTACACCGGATACGATCACCTGCAGGAAGCCGACCACGGTGCTCCGGAAAGACGCTACTACCACCACGGGCAACACTGTGATGTATAAATGGGTGACCATTAGCGGTACGGTAGTCAGCACGGCCGATACCGCCGTGGTCAGCGAAGCCGGGCCTTATTTTTTTATTGTCACCAATAATGGAGGCGGTAAAGCATGCAGCGACACCGCGGAAGTGTCGGTACCGGTCAACAAAACGGCGCCCGTTTCCAATGCCGGACCCAACCGGATTATTACCTGCGATGAGCCGGTGATCCAGCTGCAAGGTTCCGGTTCCACCGGGCCGCAATACACCTACCTGTGGCTCGCCTTTAACGGCGGGAACATCGTTTCCGGCTCGGCCACGCTGACCCCTACCGTCAATACCACGGGCACTTACCGGCTCCGGGTGACCAACCAACTGAACGGTTGCACCGCCACCGATAACACGATCGTATCGGCCGAAGTGGCCCCGCCGCTGGTAAATGCCGCGGGAGGCACCTATACTTGTTCTACGCCCAGCGTTACTTTGCAAAGCACGACCAATGCCGCTAATCCCACATATTCCTGGACCGGCCCTGGTGGCTTTACATCGGCCATATCAAACCCGGTAGCCACGATGGCCGGAAATTACACCGTGGTAATCACCGACGGCGCCACCGGCTGTACCAATTCGGCCGTTGCAGAAGTGATTGCAGATGTTGCGCCGCCGGGCGCGTCGGCAGCCAGCGGCGTTTTGACCTGCGTCGTGGATTCGGTTGAGATCAGCGGTTCTTCTCCGGCGCCTAATCCGCAGTTCGCCTGGGCTGGCCCCAACGGCTTCACCTCGAACCTGGCCAACCCGGTTGTCACCGTTGAAGGCGATTATCTGCTCACCGTCACCGGCGCAAACGGTTGTACCAGTACTGCCACCGCCATCGTACCGCTCGACGATACGCCTCCCGGCGCCAGCCTGGCTGTGCCGGGCAACCTCAATTGCAACAACGCTGTCATCAATATCACCGCCGGCAGTACGGCGCCGCCGGCTTCCCTGCAACACAACTGGACCCGGCCCGACGGTTCCACCACTTCCACGGGCGCCATTCCGGTGCTGGCAGCGGCAGCGCCGGGCAGTTATCAGGTAGTGATCACCAATACGGAAAACGGCTGCACCAGCAGCGCCTCGGCCACCGTCAACCAAAGTCCGGCCGTGACGGCTTCGGTTACTGCTGTGACAGATGTGTTGTGTTTCGGCCAGCAAAACGGCAGCGCCACGGTAACGCCCGGGGGCGGCAACGGTACCTTTACCTATCTTTGGAACACGGGCGACAATACACAAACCCTGACCGGCGCCGGCGCCGGTACGTACACGGTGACCGTGACCGACGGTGAAAATTGCACCACCACCGCGGCTGCCACTATTGCCCAACCACCCGCGTTGACGCTTAACGCCACTTCCACGCAACAAATGGCCAACGGCGCCGCCGACGGTACCGCCGCGGCCAATCCGGCAGGCGGCACTCCGGGCTACACGTACCTGTGGAGCAACGGCGAAACTACCCAAACGATCGCCGATCTCCTGCCCGGTTCTTATACCGTTACCGCGACGGATGCCAATGGCTGCACGGCAGTCACCATCGCCACGGTGAATGCCTACAATTGTACTATTGATGCAGCGGTAGATGCAACAGATGCCACTTGTTTCGAGGCAAACAACGGAACGGCCACGGCGATCGCTACCAACGGCGTGGCGCCCTTTACATACTCCTGGAGCACGGGTGAAACCACCGAAACGATCGGCAATTTGAAACCAGGTATTTATACAGTAGTTGTAACCGATGCAGCCAACTGCCCCGAAGCGCTGGCGTTCACTATTTCCGAACCCGCGCTGTTGAGGGCTAATGCCACGGCTGCCAATGCCAGCGGACCGCTGACAAACGACGGTAGCGCAAGCGCCAACCCCACAGGCGGTATCGACCCTTACACTTTCTTGTGGAACAACGGCCTCACTGACGCCACTATTACAGGCCTGGCAGCCGGTTTGTACACCGTAACGGTAACAGATGACAACGACTGCACGACAGCCCAGACGGTAGAGGTATTTGCCGGCAATTGTGGGATTGCAGCCAGTTTCATCACCGCCCCGGTTGTGTGCAACGGCGAGCCCTCCGGCTCGGCTACGATCGTGCTGAACGGCGGAACAGGACCTTTCACTTACCTCTGGAGTACCGGCAGCACCGGGGAAACGGAACCTAACCTGCCAGCCGGAACGCATACCGTGACGGTGACCGATGCCAACGATTGTGAAATTACCGAAGAGGTCGCCATCACCGAGCCGCCGGCCTTATCGCTGACACTTGACAATGTGGTCAGTACACCCTGTCCGAATGCTCCGGAGGGATCGGCTACCGTGATAGCCGCGGGCGGTACCAGCCCCGTGGCGATCAACTGGAGCAACGGCCAGACCGGTACAACGGCCACCGGCCTGATCGCCGGCACCTACACCGTAACCCTTACTGATGACAATGAGTGCAGCACCACACTGCAGGTTATCGTGGAAGCCATCGATACCATTGCGCCTTTAATTGGAACCGATTCACTCATCGCTCAACTGGGCACGGCAGGCAGCGTAACGCTCAGCGTTCAATCTGTCGGTCTGGACGTTTCGGACAACTGTGCCGTCAAACGGGTGACTTTTGTTCCCCCGGCATATAACTGCGCTCAATTGGGGCCGCATCCCGTGGAGGTGACTGCAGAAGACGAAGCCGGCAATATCTCGGTGGATACGATCATCATCACGGTGGTGGACAATCTGGCCCCGACGCTGACCTGCCCGTCGAGTATCATCCGCTGCTTTGGCGATGACATCGTGGAATACGACGCACCGGTAGCCACCGACAACTGCCTCGGCAACGGCGGCATGTTCGCCCTTGTCACCGGTTTGCCCAGCGGTTCCACTTTCCCGTCCGGCGTCACGACCAATACCTATACCTACACCGACGCCGACGGCAACATCGGTTCCTGTACTTTCGAGGTCAATATCCTGGATCCGATCACCATAACCGGACAGGTAACCAACGATATCGACAGTCAGATGATCGCCAGGATCGATATTAACGTGAACGGGAGTTTGTCGCCTTATACGTTCGAATGGACATTTGACGGACAGGTGATCGATACCACGGAAGACCTGAGCGGCATCGGCGCAGGCACGTACACGGTAGTGGTTACCGACGAAGCCGGCTGTACGGAAACCAGATCGTTCGAAGTGTTCAGCATGGTGGATACTAACGAACCGGATTGGGCCAGCGGCCTGCTTATCGTGCCCAACCCGACCAGCGGACGCCTTTCGGTCATTTTCCCGGATCAGCTCAGCCACGATGTTCACCTGACGGTATTCGACCTCACGGGCCGGCTGGTGCAACGCGAGTCAGTACAGGCGCCCAAACAGGTGGATTTCGACCTGTCGGCGCAGCCGGACGGCTTGTACACCCTGTTGTTGCAGGTGAATAACCAGGTATTGGCCAGGAAAATAGTAGTCAGCCGTTAAGCATCCGGTTCAACCTGATAAAATACGGATTCAGCGAGCCGTCTTTCCCGTTCGGTGGAAATGACGGCTCGTTTTTTAATAAAAACTTTACTTTGTAAGGTATTTCCCGGTAGTCTTCTGTATTAAAAAATCCCAATCTTTTAATTGCTCGTATGTGAACGGAGCGCGCCGCTGCAAGGCGCGTTCTCATCTCCTTATCTCCCTCGTCCGATTGTTCACCAACCGATTGCATATCGATATGAAAACAACTTTTCTTTCTGCTGCAAGAGCCGTTTTACTGGCGGCTGTATTCCTCTTTCCCGGACTTGCCTTTGCCCAGGCTGCCGGCCACCTGTTATTCACCGCCCACCTTACCGGCGAAGAAGAAGTACCCGCCGTGGCCACCGACGGGCAAGGGCTGATCACCGTATTGTTCAGCGAAGACCGTACAAAAATGTTCGTGCAGGGCGCCATAACCGGCCTGAGCGGCCCGGCTACCGCCGCGCATTTTCATGCCGGTGGATTCGGCGCCAACGGCGGTGTGGTAGTCGACCTGGGGCCCATTCGCGCGGGCAACCGCGTCGCCGGCGAAGTGGCGGTACCGGCCGGATTTCTTGAAAGCGCGCTCACCTTCGGCATTTATGCCAACGTACACACCGCCATGCATCCGGCAGGCGAAATACGCGGGCAGTTGCTGCCGGAAAGCGACCTGAACTTCGGCGCCATTATGAGCGGCCTGAACGAGGTGCCGCCGGTGCTCACCGCGGCTTTTGGCCTCGGCGGCTGCAATATCACCCTGGGGCACGACCGCATCCGGTACCGGATGTTGGTGAAGGGTCTGAGCGGCCCCATAACTGCCGCGCATATTCATAAAGGCGACATCGGCGTTGCCGGGCCCGTGGTGCGGGGGCTGGGTTTTGCCGGCAATACCCTGATCGGCGACATCCACCTGGACAGCCTGCCGGTCGATTTTCTGCTGAGTTTGTTTGCCGGCGAATACTATGTAAACGTGCATACCGCCGCCAATCCTGCAGGAGAAATCCGCGGGCAATTGCTCTTTAACGGTTTTCTGAACGGGTTTGCCCTGATGAACGGCGACCAGGAAACGCCGCCGGTGTCGACTTCCGGTTTTGGCATCGGTTCTTTTATTCCAAGCGCCCTTCTCGACAGTGCCGTCTATATCGTGCTGGTAGACGGTTTGAGCGGCCCGGCTACCGCCGCGCACGTGCACAAGGCTCCGGCCGGCACAGCCGGCGGCGTGGTGTTCGGTTTGACGGCCATTCCCGTGATACCGGGTTTGTATACCGCCACTGTACCCATGAGCGGCGCCACGCTGACCGACATGATCAATGGTCAGCTTTATTTCAACGTGCACACCGCCGCTAATCCGGCGGGGGAAGTGCGCGGACAAATCCAGACCAATCTGCGCAAAGCTTATGCTTTCGATCTGTGCGCCGGACAGGAAACCAGCCCGAACAACAGCACGGCCTACGGCGCCGGCATGGTGTCGATCGACCAGGACAACTTGTCTTTGCAGTATCAGTTGCTGGTGGACGGGCTGACCGGACCGGCCACGGCCGCGCACATACACAATGGCAATGCCGGCGTCAGCGGCGGCGTACGGTTTGCGCTCGGTACGCCCGCTCCATTCAGCGAGGGCGCCATCGCTATCACCGGCCTCGACGCTGTCCTGATCGAGGACGAAGGCACGTATATGAACGTGCATACCACCGCTAATCCGGGCGGCGAAATACGCGGCCAGGTGCGGCGCGGTATACTGTGTAGCCCTGCCAGCGCCGTTTTCGATCCTGTCGTCAGCGATTTACAGGTGTTTCCCAATCCGGTAGCCGAGGGGCTCACCGTACGTTTCGACAGTCGCGAAGCCTTCAGCGGGCAATTGCGCCTGACCGACGTTTCCGGCCGCTTGCTGCTGAACCAAACGGCGGATGCGTCGGGCAGTGGCCTGCAGGAATGGCACCTGCCATTGGAGCACCTGGCGCCTGGAGTGTATTACCTGCACCTGGAACGCGCCGGGGCGAATGTGTTTGTGCAGACGGTGGTGAAGATGTAACGCGCCATCGGCGCCTTCCGGAATTTTTCCTACCTTCGCCAAATGAAAAAGCTGCCGATAGGCAAACAGGATTTCGCTTCTTTGATACAGGAAGGTTTTCTGTACATAGATAAAACCGAGCATATACACCGGCTATTGAATGCCGGGTCATACCTTTTTTTATCGCGCCCGCGCCGCTTTGGCAAATCGCTGCTGTTGAGTATAGCGAAGGAAATTTTTGAAGGCAACCGAAAACTGTTTAAAGGTTTGTGGATCGAAGATAAGATCGCCTGGGAGCGCTATCCGGTGATCTACATCGATTTTAACCGGATGAACTACCGGACTAATCCGCTGGATGTTGAACTGGATGCCGAAATGGACCGGAATGCCCATAGAAATGGCATCCAGTTATATTCAACGGATTACAAGGGAAAATTTTCCGAATTGCTTGAAACCCTCGGCGGTACCGGACGAAAAGCGGTTGTCCTCATCGACGAATACGATAAAGCCATTACCGACTTTCTGGGCGAAGACGAGACGCGCCTGCGCGACAACGTGCGCACCCTGAAGAATTTCTATGGCACGCTCAAATCGCTCGACCGCTGTATTCACTTCTCGCTCATCACCGGAGTATCGAAATACGGCAAGGTGTCCATTTTTTCTGATCTGAACAATCTGAAAGACATTACGCTCCACCGCGATTTTTCCGTGTTGCTCGGTATTACGCAGGAAGAGCTCGAACAAAATTTTTCAGAATATCTACAACTGGCAGCGCGTGAATTGAACTTTTCGATGAAACGGCTGCTAAAAGTGCTGCGCGATCATTATAACGGCTACTCCTGGGATGGAAAAAACAGGGTGTACAACCCGTTTTCCATCCTGAATTTCTGCAGCGCGCGCCTAATCCAGAATTACTGGTTCAGCACCGGCACACCTACTATGCTGACCGACCTGCTGTTGCAACAGCAAATTCCGGCGTATGAACTCGAACGGCTTTCTGCCGACGATGCACTGCTGGAAACAGCCGATATTCAACATACCGGTTTGTATGCCCTGTTGTTTCAAACCGGCTACCTGACCATCAAAAAAATGAGCCTGCGCAATGGCCGGCCCCAATATTTGCTCTCGTACCCGAACGGTGAAGTACACGACGCTTTTTTGCAACACATACTGTCCGCCTACGTGCGCCGTCCTGTCGACGTAACCTATGCCGACCTGACCTATCGCTTTCGCCAAACCCTGGAGGAGGGCGATCTGCCGGCATTTTTCAATTATCTGAGCTCGGTTTTTTCCTCCGTACCGTATCAGATCACCCGTACGGACGAAGCGTATTTTCATTCTATCGTACATGTGATATTGTCGCTTACCGGATTTGTCGTTCACTCCGAAATCCCCACCAACCAGGGGCGAATGGACGCCGTGCTCGACACGGGCAAACACGTCTTTATTTTCGAATTCAAACTCCGCGAAAACGCAGACGCCGCCCTGGCCCAGATCCGCGAACGCGGCTACCCCGAGCGTTTTCGCGCCTCTGGTCGGACCCTGACGCTGGTAGGTGTGGCATTCGATACGGAACAAAAGAACGTGCGGGAGTGGAAGACGGAGGAAGGGTGATACATCTCAAAAATATGGACCCTTTATTTTTTTAATACTCCGGGCACTTTGCTGTTGGCAAGGACGCCAGCAGCGGCTCATTCTTTCCGGTACGCCGGAAAATATTGAGCAACCAGGTTCCGGAAGGCTGGCTTCCCGCGTATCGCCTGCAAATCCTGCTCGTTCCACAGTTGATCCGGCCGGTCGAAGCCGTATTCGAGGGCTTTGCGGAGCGATGTCAGCGCTTCGTCGGGTTGCCCCTTCAGCACGGCGGCACGGGCCAGGTGGTACCAGGCCAGCGGCGACTGCGGATCGATGAGCAGCGCGCGGCGGTACAGGTTTTCGGCGGCGGCGAGCTCGCCTTTTTTGTGATAAACTTCACCGAGCGTGAGGTAGGTGTGGGGGCTCCAATGCCCCAGGCTGACGGCAGTGACGCCGAGTTCCAGGGCATCTTCTAACCGGTTCAGCAGGAGCATGGTTTGGCTCCTGTTGGAATACGGCACGCTCCAGGTGGGCGAAAATTCGGAAGCGATCTGAAAAAGGCTGTCGGCGGTTTGGTAATCTTTCATCAGTCCTCTGACGACTCCCATTTCATTGTACACAAAAGCCGCCTCGGGTTCGAGCGCGATGGCGCGTTGTTGTTTTTCCAGCGCTTGTGGCAACAGTGCGGCGTCCGCTTGCCGTTCGTATTCCAGCCTCAGGACGAGCCCTTCAAAATACAACATTTTTGCCTCCAGCAATTTTGCCATAAAGTGGTTGTTGCCCAGAATATCGATCGTTCGTTTCAGGTATTGCGCATACAGTTTGTAATGATCGCGGTCTTTTTGTCGCCGGACCAATTCTTTGGCGCTGGTTTGCAGATAAGCATTTAAGGCTTGTTGCGTATCATCCTGATAGGCAACAGCCATGCGCCGCTGAAGTTGTTTGTGTACGGCGCCCAGTTCAGGCCGGCGGAGCAGGCTGTCGAGCAGGCCGGCGGCGCAGCGTTCGGGGGGCGTGAGCAATTGGCCCAGGCGGATGGTGAGGATAAAATCCTCGTACAGGCGCCGGGTGACGGAGTCGGCATTGGCGACCATAAACTGATCCAGGGGTTGCACTTCGAGTTGCAGGATGGGGGTGAAGAAGTTTTCCTTTTGTCTGCCCAGGGTGAGGCGCGCGTTTTCGCGGGCCTTGCAGATCCAGTCGTCGTTGTAAGGGAAGGCCAGGCAGGCAAAATTACCGGTGGCGGGGCGTCCTTTTGCCCATTGTTTGAGGTATTGCGCCAGTTCGGGGCCGAGTATCCGTTGGTTGTCGTCGGTATCGGCCAGGCCCAGCAGGCCGGCAAGCAGGGCGCGGCCGTACGATTGGTTTTGGATCGTTGAATCGGCTGTCTTTTCGCGGATGGCCGGTTTTGCCTGCCCCAGCCTTTCAAAGCGGAGGCCGTTCTTTTTTTCGGCGCCGTCCCATAATCCGCTAAAAGGCCGCCGCTCCAGTATTGGCAGGAATTCCATGCAAAAAAACACCCGCGCGCCTTTTTCGCGCGCCGCTTCGCCCATCAAACCGGTGAGTTTTTCCAGCGAAAAATAGCCGGCATCGGTAGGCGCCGGCGGCGAATCGAAAAACAACAGGCGCGCGGGGCCTTGTTCTTTCAATTGGGCGCCGCCGGCGCAATACACCACGATCTTGTCCCCCTTCCGGCTCTCGTTCAGGAGCCAGTATAAAGCATCGGTAAACCCCGCCAGCGTCGCTGTTTCGTCGGTCAGCAATACCAGGTCTTCCGAAGCGATGCTGCCGCCATACGGCGTTTTCAAAAAAGCGGCAAACGCCTCCGCGTCGCGCCGGGCAAAAGGCAGTTCTGCGAAGCCGGCATTCTGATAGCGGCTCAGGCCCACTACCAATGCCCGGATGACGCCGCGCGGGCCCGTAGAACTGGTGGTGATCACCGGCGATAATACCGGGTGAAAATACCGGATGGTTTCTTCCTGGGCAGTGTTCTGCCGCGGCATTAACAGGCAGAGGATAAGCGGGAGGGAAGGGGGGAGGCGCATGGATTGAATTTACGATTTACGATTTACGATTTACGATTTACGATTGAAGTGCCCCTGTTGAAGCTGGGCGCAACCAATTCTTCGGATACCCCAATCGTAAATCGTAAATCGTACATTTTGCATCACTGTCTGGCCTTTGCTTCCGGTAGGCAGGCCGCCGGAAGCGTCATGGTTTTGATCAACGACTGTTTGGTGCTTTTTTGCGTCACTTTGATGCTGGCGGTTTCGCCGCAGGCGCATTCGAGTGTGGCCGCGCGGCCGGCCGGTTTTCCGTCGATCGTCCATTCGTAAGTAAAATCGGAGGCGCGGGCGCTCGCGTCGGGCAGCAGCACTTCGAGCGAGACGCCGGACCGGGTGCAAACGGATTGCGCCACTTCGAAATGAATATCCGTCGGGATCCGGGCTGTTTCCGACTGTGCGACCTGGAGGTTCGTCACCCGCTTGCAGCTTAACTTTTCGGGTTGCACGACCAGGGTGGCGTACAGCTCCGTGTTCGATCCCCGTTCAATACAGCGTACACAGGATTGCGCGGTTTTACAGTTGGCGTCGGCCTGCGCCTGCAATTGCGCTTTTACTTTAGGAATGGCTTCATCGCAAAAAGGTGTGACAGGTACGGGCACGGCCGCGGCATTAACGGCAGGTTTGCCGCCTTGCGCCAGGGCGGACTGGGCGCCGGCGACCAGCATAAACAGCAGCATGCCCGCGGAGACGAGAAACAATTGGCATTTTTTCATTCGTAACGATTTGGTATGTGAAAAATAAATAAACGTGGCCGGAAGCCCCGGCCTGAAATATTAATCCGGATTTGAAGAGGAGGTTATCACCGATGCTTCGACTTTTATATTTTGGCTTTTTCAATCTTTGACCTGATCGGGGAAGTGCTTTTTCATCAAATCTCTCCACTCCGGCAGGGCGCGCAGGGGGGCGAGGTCGGGGTCTTTTTTCAATTGCCCGAAGGTAGCTTTTTTCTGAATGGCCAGTTCGATATACCTGAACGCTTCCTCTGTTTTGTTTTCGTCATGTAACAGGTGAGCCATCGACAGCAAAGGATCAGTTTGCGCGGCATCCAAGGCGATGGCGGCCTGAAAATACTGCCCGGCTTCCTCCTTCTTGCCCAATTTATTAGCAGCTTTCCCCAGGCAGACGTGAATGTCCCAGTCCAAAGGATTGCGGGATGCGTACTGGAGCCAATTGGTTTGTGCCGCTGTGAAATCGCCCTGCCAATAATTGGCCAAGCCCAAATTGTAATAGGCATCCAAATATTCCGGGTCATATTGCAGTGCTTTGAGGTAATGGTGTATGGCGTTTTTGAAATCAGCCTGACGATAAAAGGAGAGGGCAAGGTTGAAATGCGCCACGGGGCACAGGCTGTCAAGGGATAGCGCCAGCAAGCCGGCCTTTTGCGCGGCTTTGAAATCTTTGAGTTCCGCCCAGGTACCACTGAGATTGGCGACCGGCATGGCCCAGGCAGGCGCGTATATCATGGCGTGCTCAAACAGCGGAATTGCCTGCGAATAATTTCCAAGCCGCAGGTCAAGCAGTCCCAGTTCATTCCAGACAAAAGCGATGTTTGAATCAAGTTCAAGGGCTTGGAACTGGTGTGATTTTGCCAATTGAAAAAGCGCCGTGTTTTGGGAACGTTCCCCGGACATCCGCAGGAGCAAGCCTTTGAAATAGTGTTCCCTCGCCTTGAGTTGGGGGTACATGTAATGCCCCGGCCCAAGCAGCCCGGCAGCCCTGGACAGGTATTTCGGGAACGCCTCATAACGATTGTCGTGCATCCAGCGGCGACGAATTTCCCGGTGGTCTGACCGTAAATAGTCATTGATGGCTGTTTGGGTATCATCCTGCAAGGCGGCGGCATAGTTTCTTGTCAGAAAACCGCGCAGTGGGTTTAGTCCCGGTTCCCCGGAAAGCACGGCGTAGAACGTCTCCGCGCAATTTTCCGACGGCTCAAAAAACCGCTTTTCCGCCACCGCCTTTTTAAACGCCAGGTACATCTGCCGAATGCCAGAATCTGCTTTTGCCAGCACCTCTTCCTCCAGCCCCCGGCTCTCCGTAGGGGCGAACACCGGCATCTGGCCCGACTTGTTCTTTTGCAAATCCGCCAATAGTTGGGCGTTCACCCGCGCCAGCCGCTCGGTTTTATTGCCCAGCAACATGGGCACCTGGCTTTGCGGGGCGGCCTCGGCGGTCACGTGGTCTTCGAGGTAGCGGTCGAGTTCTCCGACGGTCACGAGATCGTCTTCGTTGCGGTCGGCCAGGCCGAACAGCCCGTCCACGAGGTGGTAGGAGAAACAACCGCGTCCGCCGCCCCATTGCTCGCCTTCCAAACTGAACTCGTTGGGCTGGCAGGAGAGGATTTTGATTTCATTGGCGTATTGTTTGGCCAGATTGGCGCTTGTCAACTGCGCCCCGCCGATCTGACTGCCCGAGAGCTTCCCGGCGTGGCAGGCATCGGTGATGACGGTAACCCGCGCCTTGTTTTGTACTGAAAGCGTGGTGACTACCGCTTCCAGATAGGCCAGCGAGTAGGTGCCGCCGCCCATGTACACGCGGCTTGGCGCATCCCAGCAAAGCAGGAAACCCGGTTGGGAAAAAATGTTGCGCTCCACGTCGCCGTGCCCGGAGAAGTAGATGAGGACCTGGTCGTCTTCCTTGGTCTGTTCCACGAGGGCGTCGAGGGCCTCGGCAATACGCCCGGCGGTGGCTTGCTCGTTGGTGAGCAGCTTGAGGTGGTCGCCGTCGAGCGAGCCGCCCGCGGGCGAGCGCAGGAAGTTGGCAAACGCTTCCGCATCGCGATGCGCGAAACGCAGGTCGGGGATGGCGGGGTCCTGGTAGTCGGAAATGCCGATGACGACGGCTCTTGTGGAGTGATGAGTGATGAGCGATGAGCGATGAGTTGCGAGGGGGGAGGCGCCTTTTCCCGACGTATTCGGGACAGGTTCCTGGGCGCAGAGCAGCGATATTCCCCAAAGGAGCAGGAAGAACGGGACGCAATGTTTTCTCATGGCCTTAAGTTTTTGACCCTGAAAGATAAGGTATTTCACAAAAAAAGCCGCCCGTTTTAAACGGAGCGGCCGGTGTTCATGAATACTTACCCAAACTATAGAAAAACATCGTTTTCATTTTTGAATCCTGCCGGATTGTCCAGAGGCGACTTTGGGGGCGGCGCTTTTCTGGCGGAAATGCCCGCCGGTGGTTGCAAAAGGGTTGTCGGTATCGACGGCGCCGCTATTTGATTGGTGGAGCCTGGCTGCCGTTGCTTTTTTGAGGGGATCAAACGGAGTAGCATCATCGGTTACATCTGTTTGGTTGAGGAGCTTAGCCGCCGTTGTTTTTTTGATGATGCCGACCCCGGAGTCCGTGTCCGGCGCATCGGTCACGTCCGAATGATGGTAGTTGGCTTCGGCGGATTTTTTTACGACGGCCTTTTCCGGGAGTATGGTTTCTTCGCTCAGGGATTCCTTGGTACAGGAAACGGCGAACAGGGCGAGGCTGAACAGGGCGGCAG
>CALEYM010000140.1 GCA_937926185.1 uncultured Bacteroidota bacterium
GAAGTCATGTTAAAGGCATTGGGGCCGGGGTCAAAGTCAACGGCGCCGGCAAAAGCTCCGGTCGTATAAACATTTCCACCAGCATCTGAAATAATAGAAAAACCGACTTCATTATTTGTGCCGCCTATTCGTTTTACCCAAAGGAAGTTCCCCAAAGCATCCATCTTAGCAATGAAAATATCCCAACCGCCGGCTGAACTGAGAATAACCGGGCCGAAATTGGCTGTGCCTTGAAAGAATCCGGTAATATAAACGTTTCCGTTGGCGTCGACAAAATTAGAAAAGGCGCGATCATCGCTTGCTCCCCCGCACCTTTTCGCCCAAAGGAATTTTCCCGAAGGGTCCAATTTGGAAATGAAAATATCCATACCGCCGAGGGAGGGCAAATTATAAACGCCCACGCCCGGGTCAAAGTCGACGGTGCCCTGACAGTAACCTGTTGTATAAACATTTCCGGCAGCGTCCACTGCGACGGAGCGGCTTTCGTCATTATTGGCTCCGCCAATTTTGTTTGCCCAGAGGTAGTTGAGAGTTTGAGCACTCACATCGTTGCAAATGCCAAAAAGAGTTAGCAATACGATAAGGTGTAAATTTTTCATTGTTTCGGTTTTTAGAATTGAAAAGGCCTCACTGTTTTTGAACCGAAGCGACGTATCCGTTCATTTCTGAGTAAATAATCACATAGTAATTTCCACTCGAAAACTCTTCAATATTTAGTTGAATAGCAAAGTCTTGTCCACTTACCCAGATCGATTTTTCAATAAGTGTCTGCCCCAAAATATTGTTCAGATGAATCCTGTACTGTCCGCTGTTTAAGCCACTCCCTTCAATAGTAAAAAAATCGTTTGCTGGATTGGGGAAGACGACAATACGGCCAAGGTTCTCATATTCCTTTATTCGAACAACGCAGTAAATTATGGTATTAGATTTCGCTATCGACGGGTTGGCACAATCAGCATTTGAGGTCATGATGCAATAAACTTCAGAGCCGTCACCCAGCGTTAAGTTGGAGTACATCTGACTATTATTCCCAACGGGTATCCCGTTCACATACCACTGATAAAACGGTGAAGTGCCACCGTTGGATGGAGTGGCGGTGAACAACGTACACGAATCTGAAGCAGTGATGCTCACACTCGGTATAACTGATGGCTTTACGGTAATAATAAGCGAATTCGATGTTGCCATGGCCGGGTTCACGCAAAGGGCATTTGAGATCATGGTGCAATACATCTCCGACTTGTCAGTCAGCGTCGTGGTGGAATAGACCTGACTACTGTCTCCCACTAAGGAGTCGTTCATATACCACTGATATACCGGTGAAGCGCCGCCATTGGTTGGTATAGCCGTGAAAGTAATATTTTCTTCGGGACAAATGGATGTGGAAGAAGCGATGACGCTTACACCTGGTACAAGCAGTGGATTTACGGTAATTGTTATTTGGTTGGAAGTCACTGTTGCCGGATCGGGGCAAACGGCGTTCGAGGTCATCATACAATAAACATTCGAGGCGTTAGTAAGGGCCGTGGTGGAGTATATTGAGTCATTACTCCCCACTGCCATGCCGTTCACAAACCATTCAAATATTGGCAAAGTGCCGCCATCGACCGGATGGGCGGTAAATTTTACCTTTTCACCCGCACAGATAGAGGAGGAGGATGCGGAAATATTTATACCCGGGATAGTTGAAGGTAAAACAGTAATTGTAAGGGTATTCGAGATCGCTACCGTTGGGTTGGCACATAGGGCGTTTGATGTCATCGAACAATAAACCTGTGCGCCATTGGCAAGCGCCGTCGATGAATACGTTAATCCGGTTCCAACCAAACTATCATTTACAAACCATTGATAAACAGGATCAGAGCCGCCATTCGTTGGCGATGGAGTAAAAATCACATTTTGGCCTTGACAAATTGAAGTCAAAGAAGCCAGAATACTTACATTTGGAGTTAGGATCGGATTGACCGTTACCGTTACATTAGAGGATACCGCGCTACAGCCGTTATCGGGATTAGTAACTGTAACTTTGTAGTCCGTCGTACTTGCAGGTGAAACCATAATACTTTGAGTTGTTTGACCTGTATTCCATAAATATGTGCAACCCGAACAACCGTCGACAGTAAGCGTCACATGCTCTCCCGGACAAACAATAATTGGATCAACCGGCGTAATTTTTGGTGGAGTCGCGGTAGAATATTTAATGGTTTTAAGGTCTTTAAAACTATTGCTACAATTGGAACTACCGGTAATATAGAGATTATCACACTTATCGGTCACCATATTAGAGCCAATATCAACACCAAAATTGCCGCAATCATAAATAGTAACGGGCATTTGCTGAATGCCGTTATTATCATATTTAAGTGTATGAATATTTCCATTTGAGGCCGTACCCGTTACATAGATGTCGGGAGGGGTTTTCAAACGAGAAAGGGAAAGAGAAACCGGAATATCGTCGATATTTCCGCCCGAGTCATATCGTTTCTCCCACAATTTGCTACCAGAGGAGTTATATTTTGCGATTAAATAGTCATAGTTACCTGAATAATAGTAACTACATAATACGTATACATTTAGATCAGCATCCAGTTTCATATCAACCCCGGATATTCTTTCGCCTCCCCCGGCGGCAATTCCGGGCGACCAGGAAGATGTTGTAACCCCATGCACAAATTTTGCAAGACGCGCCAGTATAGGGATATTTGACGCGCTATGCTGGGTACTTAGTACGTATATATTACCGGCGCCGTCTAAAGCCATTGCATTCGGAGTGCCTCGAAAAACCTGTATAAAGGGGGTGTTGTATACGATAAGCAAATTCCCGGTAAATATATCTAATTCCCAAACAAGGTAATTGTCGACGGCATCCGGTTCGTCAACGACTACAACAACGTTATTAAAAGCGTTAATTTCGATATGGTACTTTGTTTCCGGAGTTATGGGATTGTAAAAAAAGATATCCGATTTATACCATTGCTGAACTCCCGCAGAATTGTATTTGACTACCACTGCATTCCAACCAGAGGAACCAATAATATAAACATTCCCAAAAACATCTATCACTAAATTATAGGCTATATCATTCGTGGTTCCGCCGCCCTTATAAACAGCCACCCATTTTTGCGCGCCGCCGGCGTCGTATTTTATGGTTACGATATCAGAACCAGTGCCGATGCCCGTGCTATTTCCGGTAATGTAAACATTCCCTGAAGCGTCCACCTTGATAGCGACGGCTCTATCTTGTCCGCTGCCACTGCCGTTAAACCTCCTGGACCACAGTGTATCACCATTTTCATTGTATTTAATAGTCAGGTAATCGCTGGCGCCTGTTGGCCCGTCGCTGGAACCGGTAACATACACATTACTACTCGCATCTACAGTGATTGCTTTCCCTTCATCGTTGGCAATCGGGCCGTTGAAACGGGTATCCCATTGCAAATTTGCTTGGGCAAAGACAAATGAATTAAATATAATTGTCGCAACTAAGGTAAGTATATAATTTTTCATTATTTATCGATTTATGGTAATAGGTATAGCATAGAATAAAAGGTTTACCTCCCCTTGTTACCTCCTATAAATGCCGCCACGCCAATATTTAAGAAGATATTGTTTAAACCGGCATCGGATTCAAAATCCTGTAATCGACGATAACCTAACAAAGTCTCTATAGCCACATTTTGGTTAAGAAAAAAATCGGCGCCTAAACTCAAGCTTCCTGTTGTCAAAATATCGACCTCCCCATCATCTAAATCGGGCTCCCATGCTCCCAAGTCCAGTTGCGCGAAAAAACGGGACATGCCACTCTTATTAAAATAAATACGGGAGAAGATGCTCTGGCCTATGCTGCCTGCAGAACTTCCATCGCTGGTGACCAGCCTGAATTCAAGTCCGCCGCCAAGAGCAAAGCGATTGCTCAGAAAAAAGCCTACTTTTGGAAATACATCGAAAAATGTTATACCGGTGCCTTCGTTATTGTAGTTGTGAATACCCAACGTGCCACCGAGGAGTACGGAACCTTTTTGAATTTGAGCGGTGAGGGTATTTGCAATTATTATAAGGATAATAGAAAAAAATAATTTTTTCATTATATTAAATTTTGTGGTGAAATGATGATGGTCGTAATGAAAAAAATTTAAAAGCTCCGATTTTAATCTATCCAGCTTACCAGAGCATGTTGGGGATTTTCCCGCCAAGCCCAAAACTGTTCTTTTCCGCCATTTTTCACCTTTTTTCAGTCACGTAGGCCTCGCTGTGCTCCTTCAAAAACGCGAAAACTGACGAAAAAGCCTCGTTTTTGGCTCCGGCAGCCCCCCCAACATGCCCTATCAGGCGTGTCATTTTCAATTTTTGGCGTTATTTACAAATATTCAATGCACTCCAAAGTCAAATACCTTATAGGTTGCCGTGGCAAAAACAAAGCAATACTCGCCCTTGGGCAACGGTTTTTTAAATGTCACCTTGTAAATCCCTTCAGACACTTCAGTATAATCGAAAGGGATTTTATCCTTTTCCGGTATTCCTTCCGATGCGCTTGATGAAAATCCAAAGGATGAACTTGAGCCGGTTTTAAACAATCTTTCGCCTTTTTTTTCAATAAATTTGACCAAAACAAATTCGTTTGGGGATGCCGCGTCATACCAGTCCGTATGTGAATAGTTTTTGCTATCGAAATAAAAATAGAAAATGGGGCTGGTCTCTGCAATTTGCTGTTTAGACTCCGCACCGGATACGACAGCCAATTGAGATGCACCTCCAAACCCTCCATAACCACCGCCACTGGCTTTATAACTGCTTACTCTTGCTGCATCTATTTTTCGTACAGGATTATTAACGTCATTCGAATTATAATAATAAATTCCAGGTTTGTGCATGGTATGAGGGTCTTTAGCGTCTGCGTGTTTTTCAAGGTCCGATTTCTTTTGCGTATCCATTTTCATCATTTCATTGATTACGCTTGCCGGTACGCCCTGCTCATTCAAATATATTAAACTGTCTGTGCTGACGTCAAATAGGGTATGACTGGCCCGGATTTTATTGATTATAACCGAAGCCTCCAGCCCGAGTTTTGACAATTTAATTACTTTTTCATTCGTAAGGGTATCTACCTTGGTTTGGGTATAGATCATGCCGGGGATCAAGAGCAATGCCGTGATAAAAAAATTTTTCATTTTATTCGATTTTAATTTAGAAAGAATAGTTAAATGGTTCATGAAAGGAATTAAGCACATATTTAAAATTGTCATTTGCCCCCCCTGCTACTGCACAAGCACAAACCCCGCCCACGTCTCCGGGTCTTTGTTTCTTTTCTTCATCTCCAGTTGCGCGTCACGGAAAGCAGCCGGGATGTTTGTTTTTTTGTCCAGCCAGTTGCGATAAAATGCCGTCATCAAGTCTTTCGTTGCCTCGTCCGGCACCTTCCACAGGCTCATGATAAGGTACTGCGCCCCGGCTATTTTGAACGCCCGCTGCAGCCCATATACGCCTTCGTTGCCCGACAAATCGCCCAAGCCCGTCTGGCAGGCCGATAACACCACTAACTCCGTGTTGGGCAGCGACATCGCGCTGATTTCGTAGGCCGTGAGAATGCCGTCTTCCACGCTTGCTTTGAATGACTTGCTCCCGAGGCCTCGGGACCACGCATGGCTGCCGCCGGCCAGCACGAGGCCGGAGCGCAGGAAAGGGTGCTCGCTGATTCTGAAAAACGGCTCGTTGCCAAAACCTCTCTTTCCCCGACGCTCGCTGCTTTTCGGGTCGGGGAAAAAATAGCCGTGCGTGGCCAAATGCAGTACCCGCGCTGATGAACCGGAGGCAGAGGCGGAGTCTGCGAAGTGCTTAAATGCCTCTTCTGATGCGCTGAAACCTGTAAACATCCGGGCTGTAAATTTTTTTTGCCCCATGAGTTGCCTGATAAATTCCACTTGTTTAAGGGTATATGGCAGGTAGGGGAATACACTGATTTGTCGCAGGCTGTCGGAAGGTTCGGGCAAGCCATCCATGCTGCTACCCAGCGTCGCCGCGCCATTGCCGCGGTGGATAGCCGTGCTGTCCGATTCGTAGCGGATGCCGCCAAAAAGTACCGCATCCTTACCCGCGATTTTGGCAGTGAAGGGCGCGACCAACTGCCGCGTGGAGCCGAGCCGCACGAGTTTGTACTTGTCTATCAAGGTGCTGTCTCCTCGCAGGTTCAGCATGACGGCATCGAGGTTGACGCTGTGGAGTACGCCGCCGGGCGCGTAGTAAACCGTATGCACGCCGGCCAGCAACGGCTCGATGGGCTGCCAGAGCAGGCTGTACAGCGAGTTGCCGCCGCGGGTACGCTCATATCTTTTGTCCGGATACTTTTCGCGGAGCAGGCCGTCGAGCGGCCGCTGCTCACAGAGCGGCACAAAGTGCGGGCAGGTATCTTCGGGTAGCAGCACGAGCGCGGCGTACATGACGCTATCGGTCTCTTCGGGGTTATAGTAGCGGTAGTGGATGAACTCGACCGCGGCCTCGCCCGTACGCAGGCGGTCGCGCGCGTTCTGCCAGCGCGGCGCCCGGCGGGCCTCTCCGAAAGCGGGCAGTTTCCGGGTAAGTGTTTTTTCATAGACCTCCGCTTCGGCCTCAAGTGCGGCAACGTACCCGCGTTCGGCGATGGGCTTGGCGTACTCATTAGCCAGACGGCGCTTACAACCCTGCCAACGGTCAAAAGTGTCGCGGGTGAGGCTGTCCGCCTGGGCAACAAAACGGGCGAGGTGGCGAGCATTTTCGAGCAGATAGCCTTTGTAGAAAAGCGCGATGTCGAAACTACCGCGGATAAACTCCCGGGTTGGGTTTATTTGAGAAAAGGAATGAAGCCGGGCTAAATCCTCCTGATAAGTTTGCAGGTAGGTCAGCATTTCCTTTTCGGAGAAATAGGAGGCAGAATTTTCAATGAGGCGGCGAATGATACCGTTCAGTTCGAGGAAAAGAGGGGCTGCTTCGGCGATGCGGTTTGTTGACCGGCAAAGCCGGGAAAGGCCGCCCACGGCAGCGGCATAATTCGGATGGTCTTTGCCAAGTGTCTTTTCAAATATCCCTTTCGCTTGTAAAAACAGTGCCTCCGCTTTGCCAGATTCGCCTTTCAAGGTATAAAGCTGGGCAAGGTATTGCAATGATTTGGCATATGATTGGTGGTTCAAGCCCACTGTGTTGGCCCAAATGTCCCTGGCTTCCA
>CALEYM010000141.1 GCA_937926185.1 uncultured Bacteroidota bacterium
GACCGGTTGTTTCGAAACGTCATGCCGGGCGGCCTGAACGGCCTGCCCCAGGTATTTATCTTCGATAAAAACGGGCAGCTCGCCTACAAACACAAAGGCTTCCGGCTGGGCGACGAGCAGGAATTATTTGCAAAAATCAAAGAATTGCAATAACGGCGCGCTTATCACTGCGCAACACTGCCTTCCAATAGCAACGTTACCGCCGCGGAAAAGCCGGACGGACCTACGCCGCTTACCCTTATCAGGCCGGGTATTTTCATATCCGCCCAGCTTTGGTCGGGCCCTTGCACCAAAAACGGTAACTCCACCGCCCGTAGCATGGCCCGGTCGTTCGGGCTGTCGCCCACGGCGGCAAAAAAAGGCCTTGTGGAAAAAACTTTCCCGAACATTTCCTTCATCCAGCATACGGCTTTCCCTTTGTCCACACCGGCAGACTGCGCGGTGTAAAACCGGCCGCCCCGGCTGAGGGCAAACCCGTCCGGATTTATGCCTGTCCTGATCCGTTCTGCCTGGATTTCGTCCAGCGGTGTGAGCAGGGTTTCCGTGTACCATCGGTCACGGGCGCGGTTGAGTGCAGCGCCATTCAAACCTGTGGCTGCTGAAAGTTCGGCGTCGGAGGCATCGGTAAAACCCCGGATATCCGGGAACCGCGACAACACCGCCCGCAGGACCGCCGCCCTGGCATGCGCGAATTCGACAATATCGTAATCTGCTTCACGACGCGATACCGCGTAACTTTTTTCAGGAAAAAAACCGGTGGGAATGGCCGCGGCGCTGCCATTTTCAAAAATAAACGGCTGACGCATCTCCAGTTCGCGTTGGAGTTGTGTTTGCTCGGCAAAAGTTTTAGAAGAACAAAAGATAAGCGGCGCTCCCCGCGCGGCCAATTGCCGCAAGGCTTGTTCGCTGCCGCGCGTTTCGTAGGTATGGTGGTCGATCAGGGTGCCGTCGAGGTCGGTGAATATCACGAGCGGCCGGTCGGCCGGAACAGGTAGATGGATCATGCCGGAACAAAATTGCCGTGCAACGCCCAATCGACCGTTCGGGCGGCAGCTTTAAAATCGAGGGAGGACAACACGGGATAGCGCCGGAGTTTCACCGGCTCGCCGCCCTTGAATTTGATTTTCAAACGGCGCAATTCGCCGGCAATATCTTTTTTCAAACCAGCCGGGCAGATCGCGGAGTGCCAGAGTACGGAAAGCGAATACTCGATCATTTCGCGGATATGATCGACGCCTTTGGCCGTTTCGTGCAGGTGCGGATTGCGCGATTCGATTTGAAAAAGCTCCACCCCGCTTTTCATTATTTCCGGGAAAGGGCTGGGCAGTACGCCGCCGAATTTTTCCATCAGACTGACGAAATGGTAGGTTTCCACTGAAAAACCCGTCGAATAATCGAGCGCCAGGGCCAGGGGCATGGAAAGCGCGTGTTCGCCGGCATTGCCAGTTCGCAGTATCTCGGTTTCGTAACCGGTGTAGCTGCCGAGGAAAAGGTTCAGGTATTGATTGGTCACGCGGGACACCCGCCCCCATTTGGTAAAAAAAAGTTCGGCGTTCACGATTTTGGGTTTGCTGTGCCATTGAACGCGTATCATCGAATACGGTGTTTTCCCTTGGGATAATCCCGCCGAAAAAATGCGCACGTATTCGAACACGGCGCCCGGAAAAAAATTATCCGAGTCGATGAAGCCCACGTATTTTTTGCCTGCCAGGTTGGCCAGGGCAATTCCTGCCAGCATGCCTTCTGCTTTTCCGTTTCGCACCAGCCCGTCGTCGTCCAGCAGATGCGGGTAGCCTCCGACCTGAAAAATCCGGGCAAGTTCGGGCGAACGCTGATGGGCAATAAGGTATATTTTTTTCGCGTAGCGGCAAAAAGTGTCCACCATGTTCCGTTCCATCCGGAACCGGTCTATCGGCTCGTTTTTGCTGTTTGAAAGTACAATGGGCAAACAGGCGTGCGGAATGCCGCATAAGACGCCTTCCAGCAGGCGCAGGCGTTCATTTTTTACCGGGATGACGATGGCCAGGTCTTTTTCAATTTCGTGCAGCCGTTCGTAAGGTATTTGCTGAATAACATGGAAAGGACTGTCGAACTCGGCATCGACCCCATAGCCGCCATCGAGTTCATAAATCTTTTGTACCTGGTAAAAAAGGTTCGCGCCAAACCGCTCCGCGTTAGTGGGAATTTCAAGCCGCATATTTTCAAATTAAATATTTCGTATTTGTGCGAAAATAACAAAAAAGTGGGTTTAAAGCCTGAAAAATGCCCAAACCACAGGTTTTTTTTGGAATTAAACGCTTAATTCCCGGAACTTGACCCCCATTCCCGGTCAACACTGATCCTGAAATTTATGACAGACCTACCCTCAAGTTTCAGCGAAACGGAGGCGGAGCGCCTCGTTTCAAAAGCAAAAAGCGTGTTGAGAAGCAACATCCTTGGCGCTTTTACCAAACCCGCACCTACCTTGTATCCCCATCAATGGAATTGGGACGCCGGATTTATTGCCCTGGGTTATGCGCGTTCCGATTTCCGCCAGGCCTGTTCTGAAATGACCGCGCTTTTTCGCGGCCAGTGGAGCAACGGCATGGTTCCGCAGATCGTATTTTCCGTTAAAAACATGGGTAAATATTTCCCCGGTTATTTTTTCTGGGATACCCGCGGCGTACCGGGGAAACCCCGCAACACGCGTACCTCGGGTATTACCATGCCGGCCGTTCACGGATTCATCCTCAACCGTTTGCTGCAAATGGCGCCCGACGGCAAAACTGCACGGCCCTTCTTCCGGCGTATGTTCGATCGCGTGTTGTCGCTTCACCGGTACTGTTATTCCTTTCGCGATCCTGATCGCGAGGGACTGGCTTTTATTTGCCACCCCTGGGAATCGGGTATGGACAACCTGCCCACCTGGGAAGCGGTGTTCACCCAAATAAATTTCAGCCCTTCCGAAGTGCCGCCTTACGAGCGTCGCGACCTGGAACACGTGGATGCGCTGTACCGTCCCCGCAAGGAAAGTTACGACCGCTATATTTACTTGGTCGAACGCCTGCGCAAACAGCGTTACCGGGAACCGGAAATCTGGCAGGATTTTCCTTTCCAGGTACAGGAACCGATGTTCAACGCCATACTCAGCCACAGCAACGAGGCGCTCATCGAACTGGGCCAGTGGCTCGGCCGCGATACCGGCCAGATTCGTGAATGGCAGGTACAAACCAACCGGGCGCTGAATGCCAAGCTTTGGTCGGATGAGCGGGGCGTTTACGTTTCCTACGACCGGGCACATCGCCGGCAAATACCGGTAGTTACTGCCGGTGGCCTCATTCCCTTGCTGTGCGGGGCGCCGGATGCTACCCGCGCGGCCCGTATGGTGGCGTTACTCCAAAGTCCGGCATTTGCCGGCGACCCGGCGCACCCAGCCTGGCTTTGCGCCTCCACCGCGCTCGATGAGCCGGGTTTTGACCCGCACCGTTACTGGCGGGGCCCGGTCTGGATCAACATGAACTGGATGCTGTACCACGGACTGAACCGTTACGGCCATCCGGCTTTGGCCGCGCGTTTGCGATCCGACTCGCTCGAACTGGTGCGCCGGTACGGCTTCTGGGAATATTTCAATCCATGGAAAAACCTGCCGGCCGGCGAAACCAACGGTTACGGCGCCAACCAATTTTCCTGGACGGCGGCGCTTACGCTGGATTGGCTGGGCAAATAAGGCTTATTCCGTCTGCCTGCGCCTTCCCGGGTTAGGGTCGGCATCCAGTTGGGCTTCCACTTCCCAATTGGCCCGCAAGGCTTCCAGTTTCCGCGTAAAGACCTGTTCGGGCTGCCGGTGTGCGAAATAATCGCCGGCGTCCCAGCGGCCGTTGCCGTTTTCGTCGGCGATGAGGGTGGCTGTAAAAGTTGCCGGTTGCAGTTTGGTGAATACGAAACGTTGTTCGGCGGCTGTCGCGGTAAAAATGCGCTCTTCTTCCAGCGCGTTCCCGTTAAGCAATTGCAGCACGTATTGCCGGCCCGGCGTCAGGGTGGTGAGCGAGAGGTTGAGGGCGCCGAGTTTTTTTTCATCCGGCGCTACAAGTATACGTTCCAGGGTGTCGGCATTGGCGGTTCCGTACAGATCCGTCACTGCTCCGGGCAACAGGATAAGGTTGTAGGCTTTACCCGCTTTCCAGGCCGAAGCCTGCAAACGCAGCGCGCGCGGATTGGCCGAATCGGACGACACGTCAAAGGCTCGAAAAGGTATGGAGTCCTGAATGAGCAGCCATTTTGACGTATCGAAGGCAGCGGCCGGATGATTGAACGCCAGCAGCAGGGGTTTATTCGGATTGATCGTCACGGATTTGGGTGGCAGTTTTATCCTGGGCGCAGTGGCGTCGGGCACGGGCGTGGCTCCGCCGGGGCGGCCGCGGCGCTGGCTCGCGGCTACGGCGGCGACCGGGTCGTCGGCGAATTTCATCCGATTGTTGGCCATAAAGCCGCTTCGGGAAAGGGCTTTTACCGAAACCGTGTCCTTTCCCGCGATCAATTTCCAGGCGGCGGAATCGGGCCGGTCGTACCATACGAGCAGCGTGTCCTTGTCGCGTTCCGTGAGCCATTTCAGTGCCGGCAGATCAGGTTGCAGGCGTACCGTGTCGGGTGGTGCCGTGTAGCCCAATTTGACCAGTCCGTAGCGGTTGGCATTTTGCGACACCAAGCGCAACAGTGGCGTGGGTTTGAACAGGCGCAAGCGGGGGATGGTTTTAGTTGAATCGCTCACCGTCACAGCCTGCTCCGGGAAACCGATGCGTTCGCTGTCTCCATCCCATTTCAGGTTTTGGTTCACGTCGTCGATAGCCACGCATTTGAAAGAACCGGCGCGCACATTGGGTATGGAGAACGCGCCGCTTTTATCGGTGCGCGCCAGGTAGTAGGGTCGTTCCTTGCGGATGATGCTGTCGTCGGGGCTGTCGTACAACATGACGGAGATGTTCTCCGCGGGCTCGCCGGTGTAGGCGTCCACGACCAGGCCGCCCGCCGTCAGGCTGTCGATAAAATCGCCGGTAGAAAATACAAAGCGCAGGTCTTTGGCGGGATTGCTTTCGTGCAGGTCTTTGACCGCCGTGCCGAAGTTGATGGTGTACGTTGTGTTGGGGCGCAACACCTCGTCTTCTTTGAATTTTACGAGCACGGTTTTACCTTTCAATGTGATCTCCGGGCGTTTGGCCAGAGGGGGCGACACCAGCACCTGCGTGGCGGCGTCCTGCAGCACCACCCATTCATTAAATGTCAGGCGCACTTCCCGTCCTGTAAAGCGGGTGGCCATATTGGGCGTACTTTTTTCCGGCACTACCGCCGGGGGTGTCGTATCCTTGGGCCCTCCTTCTGGTACTACCTGGCGGGCACAGGCGGCGAGGTTTAATGCCCAGAGAGCAAGTAAGAGTCGTTTCATGTTTAAGGGACAAAGGTAGTGGGTTGGAAGGAAACGCGGAGGCGCGAGAAAGGGCGGCGTAAGGGGCGATTTTCAGTGCGCCAGTCAGCGAAACGGCAACTCGTGGTATCCTTTAACCATTGACAGATTTCACCCTCCTCGAACTTAAATTGTACCTCCGATGAAAAATCTCTCCGCACGGCTTTTGTTGGTTCCTGTATTGTTTTTCCCCAACGGGCTATTCTCCCGTCACCTTGCAAATGGTGATCCCGATGCTCCGTCGGGCCTCATCACGATCAATCTGCAAATCACTCCACCTACCTGTGACGGGATAAACAACGGCATTATCTATGCCCAGGTGGGTGGCTCACATCCACCTTTCACATATCACTGGAGCCATGGGCAAGCCGGCAATCCGGCTTATGGCTTGTTTGAGGGCGACTATACCGTGACGGTCACCGACGCAGAAGGTTCCACGGCCACGGCTACAGCATATGTGCCTCCCCCCCACAATCCCATCGTCATTGACCCCACGGTAAAAGACGTCAGCATAAACGGCGTAAATGATGGCGCCGTCACCCTGACTGTTTGCGGTGGCGAGCCGAATTATTACTACCTGTGGTCTAACGGCAACACGACGAAAGATCTCCAGAACCTGAGCGCAGGCACTTATTACGTTACGATTTACGACGCCCAAAACTGTTCTGCTACCATACCGGTGACGGTCAATGAATCAGACCCCGGCTTAAATGTTAAGTCGGTAAACAATATCCCGTGCTACGGCGGTTGCGGAGGTATTGTTTTGGAGCCTTCCCCGAATTACACCTATTCCTGGACCGGCCCCAACGGTTTTTCAAGCAATACGGTCAATCCTGTTATCTGCATGCCGGGGCAATATACCGTGGTAGCCACGCATGCCGGTAACGGCGCCACGGCCGTCAAAACCTTTTATATCCAGGAAAAACACTCCGGCCCGATTACCGGCCTGTATCCGGTTATTCAATCATCGAATCCCGCGTTTTGCAACAGCAACAACCCCGGTGTATGTGAGCAGGTATGCCCCAATACAACCGTAACCTACACCTTAGGGCAGATAAATTCGAATTGTGGCCCGGTAAAATACTCATGGACGGTGACGGGCGCAGAGCATTATTCCATAAGCCCGTCCGGCGACGCCGTCACCGTACTGTGGGGCGAGCCGGGCAGCGGGCGCGTCCGGCTCACCGCGACGAGCAATATTCTGTGTGAAAACTATACGGAACGATGTGTGACCATTCTGGAAACTCCGGAGGCAAAGTTTAAAACCAATCCCGCCCCGGCCACACCTGGCGGAAATCTGGTGGTATGTAAAGATCAACCCGTGTGGTTTGTCAATCAAACCATCGGCGCCACCCGCTTTGAATGGTTTTTCGGTGACGACCAGTCTAACACGACCGAGGAAAACCCTAAACACGAATTCCGGATGCCAGGCATTTTTCCGGTCACGCTTATTGCGCACAGCCAGTGTTTTTGCGCCGATACCTCTTTACTGATGGTGGAAGTGCTCGATTCGGAAACGCCGCTGGTGGAATGTGTCAGTACGCTTTGCCCCGGCGAAGCGGTCACGTATTCCACGCCGGCCAGTTGTGCTGACTACCAATGGAGCGTTTCGCCCAACGGCCAGATCGTGGCCGGCGGCGGGCCAGCCGACAATTCCATTACCGTCCAATGGCTGAGTGGCCCCGACGGCGTACTGACCCTCTCCACCGGCAGTTGCGGCGGTGCAGCCTGCCCCGAACCCGCCGTGTTGCGGGTACCTGTTTTATCCGATCTGGCCCAAATCGAAGGCCCCGAAAGGGTGTGCCCGGGTACGGAGGCCAGTTATAAAATCGACCAGTATGACGGCACATTGTATACCTGGAAATTACCGTCCGGCGGCACGATACTGGAGGGACAGGGTACGCCCAAAGTGCTCGTACAATGGGATTATGCCACCACCACCGACCGGCTACTGATCGTGGAGTATGATAACTGTTATCTCGATTGCAGCGGCCGCGATACCATTTGGGTGAAAATACGGCCCACCTACGGCCTGACCGGCCCTTTGGAATTGTGTGAAGGGGGCAGCGGCACGCTGAACGCTAAATTAGCCAATAACGCCTCGTTGAACTGTCTCTGGACCCTGTATGCCCCGGACGGAAACCCCGTCTGGACATCACCGGCAGCCGCCACCATCGCGAACCCCACATTCGGCGCCGGTGCAGGTACTTACCGGGTATTGGCCGTTCCCGCTGCCGCCGACTGGAACAAGACCTGCTCGGACAGCGCGGAATGGAAGGTATTGGCGTACGCTAATCCGCCCGCGCCAACGGCGATTGAAGGCTCGCCAGCGTTTTGTCCGGGACAACCGTTGGCATTTGAAGCGAATGGTGTTTCCGGCCAAAGCAAGATACGGTGGTCGGTAAAAAACACGGCTGCCGCGGCAAACACAAGAGAAGGCAACCCCATCATCGTCGAATTTACCGCCGGAACGCCGCGCTGGTTATCGGCGCAGCAGGTGTCGGCCAACAGCCTGGGCTGCGTTTCAGACACCGTATTTTACGAAGTAAAAGAATTGCCGGCCCCGACGATTTCCGGAAACGCCCAGCTCTGTGCCGGCGACCTGAAAACGTTTACAGCACCGGATTACCCCGGTTTGCGATACGAATGGTCGTTGTTTCCCGCCGATGCAGGGGCGATCAAAACGGGCCAGGGGACGCGCGAGGTGGAAATCTTCTGGCCCCATACGGGAGCCTACGAATTGCGCTTGTCCGTTTGCGGCAAACAGTCGGCCAAACAGATCATCGTCAACGCACCACCGGCACCTCAGCCGGTTTATCCGCCCGGCGTATGCCTGGGTGAAACCGCCCAGGCGCTTGCTTCGAACGGACCTTTATACGACGCTTATCTTTGGAAAAACGAAAGCGGCGGCACGGTGGGCGCCGGGTTCGACGCCCAGCTCGGCCCCGGCAAATACGCCCTGGTGGTGACCGATGCCAACGGTTGCCGCGGCGCCGCTGAAATGACCATTGACGAATACCCTTTGCCCAACCTGACCATCAGCACCGTCGACCCCACGGGTTTTTGCAACAACTCCCGTACCGTCACCATGTCGGCCCTGACCACTGAAGACGGCGATTTTCAATTTGAATGGTATCGCGATAATGTGCCATTGGGAATCAATGCCCCGGTGTACGCCACCAATCAATACGGTTATTACAAGGCCTCGGTAACTAATCAGTATGGGTGTAAAGCCTCTGACGGCCCCATCCATGTTTTCGAATATTGCCAGGGTGTGTGCCACAACCCCAACCACGGCCCTGTCTGCCCGCCGGGCAGCGTGGATTTTACCGCGACCACCGCGGCGGAATGCGAACGGATTCAATTTAAACTGATTGCCGGGCCGGATTACCAGCCAGGGTCTGCCACCTGGCATTTCGGAGAATCGGGCAGCAACTACCTCGGCAGCAGCACTGCCGATAACCCGGAGTTTACTTTTCCCAATGCCAGCCAGTACATCGTGGTGTTGTACGCTTATTTACAAAACGGCGCCCAATGCGTAGTGGTCGATTCGGTATTCGTGCCGGCAGCCGCCCAGTTCGGGCAGGTACCGGGCTGTCCGGGCGATTCGACGTTTTTGAAAGATGTGAGCACGTTTTTACCTCAAACACAGATCACCAAATGGGTTTGGGATTTCGGCGAACCGTCGAGTGGCGCTGCCAATACGTCCACCCTGCGGGATGTGAAACACGGCTATTCTGCGACCGGCACTTATGATGCAACCCTTACCGTCACAGCGGCCAGCGGTTGTACTTCCTCTTATACCCGTCCCGTAAAAGTGCCGGCTTTGCCCGTGCTGACCCCGATACCACAAACCGCCCTTTGCGCCGGCAACGGCGTGCCGATGGCGCTGATGGAAACGCCCGACCTGACGCGTATCGTCTGGGATTTCGGTGATCCGGCCAGTGGCGTGTTGAACGATGCAAATGCCGCCTCCGTGGTGCACAAATACGAAACGCCGGGTAATTATACGGCAGCCGTCACCGTGACCAACGTGGCCGGCTGCCAAAATACCATCACCCAAAATATCTATATCGCACCCAATACACTCGCCGGTTCGATCAGTCCCGGCGGCAAATCCACCATCTGCGAAGGTACTTCGCTAAGCTTGAGCGCCCCGGCAGTAGGCACGGAGTACAAATGGTCGAACGGCGCATCCGGCCAGGTGATCCAGATACTGGAAGCAGGCATTTACGACGTCACCCTTTCCGACGCTTCGGGCTGTACCTACACGCCGCCCGCCAAAACCGTGGAAGTAAATCCTTCGCCCGGTGGAGAGGTCAAGGCAATACTGATCGACGACAA
>CALEYM010000142.1 GCA_937926185.1 uncultured Bacteroidota bacterium
GCCGATTTGTTCGCGGATTTGCAGGCTTTGATGGCAATAGTCCAGGGCGTTGTCGTAATCATGCATCCGGGCATACACTCTTGCCGTATCGAACAGGGTATTTCCCCTGCCTTTCAAATCGCCGGTTTGCCCGGTAATTTCAAGACTTTGCAAATAATAGCGCAAGGCTTCCCGGTCATTGCCCTGCCGAAAACAGATATTGCCCAGATTGTCATAACACCCCGCCACCCCCCATTGGTCGCCGGTCGTCTGGCGCAATAACAGGCTTTGCTGAAAATAATCGCGCGCCTCCTCATACCGGCCCATTTCGAAATAAACGCCTCCGATACCATTCAAATGGTAAGATTCGGACACTTCGGCTCCAATGGCCCGGGCCATTGGAAGCCCTTTCAACGCGTATTCGAGCGCCTTGTCCAGATCGCCCAGATATTTATAGGTAATGCTCAGGTGGTAAAGCACCAGGGTTTCTTCTTCCAAAAAATGCTTTTCGCTGATCAGGGACAATGCTTTATACAATTCTTCGAGAGAAGTGGCATAATTACCCGTACTCCGGTGGATGATTCCAAAATACTCATGGATGATCGCCTCATTCCGGATATCTCCCAGACGAACAAATGTGGAATAAGCCTGTTCCAGGAGTGCGAAAGCCTCCTGGTATTTGGCGAGCCGGATATGACAAAAGCCGAAGGTCCGCAGACCCTCGGCCTTTCCTTTTTCATACTGAACCGCTTCTGAAAGTCGAATCGCTTCTTTACTCCATTCAAAAGCCCGGTTGCTGTCCGATACCCGTATAGCCCAGGCTTCCCGATTCAACGCGTCAATCTTTTCAAATTCCGGTTGGTTAACGCTTGTGTTTTCATTCATTGGGTTCCAGTCCGTTTAAACCATGTAAAACTCCCACGCGATCCGGTCCGGGTCCTTGAAAGCGACGTAATTTTTGCCGAGCGTATCGTCAAATTTCACTCCAGTATTTTCAACATTGGCATCGGACAGGGCTTTTGCGACCCGGTGCAGTTCGGCTTCGTCGGTACAGCCCAGGGCGAGGTGGTCGATACCTACATTGTAGGGATTAAAAACTGTTGTACCGGGTTCGGATGCCGGCCCGCGCACACCGATGAAGGTGCCGCCAGCCACGAAAATGAACAAGCCGGGTATTTCGAGGGCGATCGGGAAGCCCAGCGTATCATGATAAAATGCCCTGGAACGCGCCAAGTCGGTGCAGCGGAGTGCAATGTGGTGGATGCCGGGTGTTTGAATGTTAATTGCCATAAGGTTTAATGTTTATTTATCAACAAAGAGATTAAAAAAATCTCATATCGCAAACAATTCAGTAACCTGAAATAAAAATAAATCTCAAACGGGCAAATGCACAATAAATTCCGTCCCCTCCCCTTCCGAACTTTCCACCAGCATTTTCCCGCCGTGTCCCTTGGTCACGATATCGAAGGCCAGCGAAAGCCCCAGCCCGGTACCCTGCCCCGTGGGCTTGGTCGTAAAAAACGGCTGGAACATTTTAGTCCTGATGTTTTCGGGAATACCGATACCGTTGTCGGCAATACGGATTTCAACGGTTTTGGGGTTGAGTTGCCGCGTCGTGACCGTTACCGTGGGCTCATAACCATCCGGCGCCTCATTTTTTTTCTGGCTGACGGCATAAAAGGCGTTGTTGATCAGGTTGAGCAGCACCCGTCCCATATCCTGCGGGATAACTTCTATTTTGCCGATATTGGGGTCGAGTTCGGTGACCATTTTAGCGTTAAAGGTTTTGTCCTTGGCCCGCAGGCCGTGATAGGCCAGACGCAGGTATTCATCGGCAAGCAGGTTGAGGTCAGTGGGTTCTTTGGTTGCCGAGCCGGTGCGCGAATGTTGCAGCATGGCGGTTACGATGTTGGCCGCGCGTTTGCCGTGGTGGTTTATTTTTTCCTGGTTCTGAGCCAGGTCGCGCGCCAGTTCCACGATCAGCTCCAGATCAACATCCGGTTTTTCGATCTCCTCCTTTAGTTCCTGGGCCAGTTCCAGGCTGAGTTCGGAGAAGTTGTTGACAAAATTCAGCGGGTTCTGGATTTCATGGGCGATGCCGGCGGTCAGTTCGCCGAGCGAGGCCATTTTTTCGGAATGTACCAGCTGTACCTGCGCGGCTTTCAGGTCGGCAAGGGCTTTTTCCAGGGTTTCTTTCTGGGAAGTCAATTCAGCGGTTCGTTCTACGACAAGGTGTTCCAGCTCGGCTTTGCGCGCTTCGGCCGCCCGGATGCGCGCTTCTTCTTTTCTGCGTTGTTTAACTTCTTTGCTGTTCTGGATATAGGCATAAATGCCAAAACCGAATAACCACAACGTGGAAAAAACACGGGCAGAGTTGAAATATCCCTCATAGTGCGCATAAAAAGATGGCGCTACAAAATGAACCAGCTTGTTAAATACATAAATACCGGCGTATGGCAACAGCGCGATAGAAAACAAGCGGGCCGGATTATAGTCCCGCAACTGATACACTGTCGCCAGCAGGATCAGATAAACGATCTCGCCGTACCATCCGGCTAAAAAATGAAGCCAGGGCAATTGGGCCAACAGGAAATATACAATGGAGCCCGCCCAGACCTTGGATAACACCCGGTCCCATAAAGGCAGTCGCTCGGCGGTTTCAAGCGATTTCCGGGCGCCGAATATCACACCATTCGCAAATAACATGAGCGGGAGAAGTTCCATATCGGTCTGCTTTTTCTTTGGAGGCGCAAGTTAGGCGGATTCAGGAAAAGCACGGCGCTACTTTTCAGCCGGGAGCAGCGACCTGATCCAGGCTTTATCGCTTTCAGTCAGTGCCGGTGGTGGCGGCTCCTCCGAATAATCGATGGAAAGATGATAGGCCGCTTCCGCATAAACGTCGTTCAAAGCCTGCTGCAAATCAAGCGGCACGTCTGCATCGGGAGCAGCCAATGGAACCGGAAGAACAGGCAACGCAGACCGCAGATCGACCGGCCAAACGTCGGTTCGGGACGATCCGGCCCGGGTCAGTGTAATGCAGTAGGCCGATTCCTCAAGTCCGGCGTGTTGAATCACGCGGGCGCCCCGACGAATCAAATCAATCTCCAGCAGATGAACGCCCGACCGGTGCAAACGTATACGTTTTTGTACATACTGCTCCAAACCGGGCGCGCGCTTATTTACCGGCGAAAGGATTTCAATGGCCGTAACCAGAAGATTATCCTTCACATCCCTGATCTCGACGACCGGTATTTCCACTTCTACCGGCGCCAGCACCGGAATGGAGAACGCGGGCGGCACAGTCGTTTTGCTTCCGGAATAAACGACAGTTGGTTCTCCGGCCCCCGGGCGCCCCAGGAATACGCCGGTATCCGGATACATGATCCCCAAATCCTGCTCCGGACAGGTGTCTTCCACCACGTACCGGCTAAGCCGGGCCACGTATTTGGGTTGGATCAGCGGCGTGAGTTGCCGGCGGACCTGGTTGGCCAGCGCCTGATGCACATCGGGCCAAAGATCGCCTTCCAGGTAAGGATCCATGCCGGGAAAAGGAGAGACCATGTGAAGGTTATTTGCTACAAAGGTAATTTTTTATCCATAAGGGGAAGATTCAAACCGCCCCACCCAGGGCTTTTTTGAAGGTATCCAAACAACGTTGCCGGGCAAAAGCGTGTTCTACTATGGGTTTAGGGTATGGAGCAGTGCCCAGCTCCGGAACCCAATACCGGACGTACCGGCTCTCCGGGTCGAATTTTCTGGCCTGTTCCGCCGGGTTAAAAATGCGGAAATAAGGCGCCGCATCGGTGCCGCAGCCCGCCGCCCACTGCCAGCCGCCGTTGTTGCTGGCCAGGTCGAAATCGAGCAGTTTTTGGGCAAAATACGCTTCGCCGAGCCGCCAGTCGAGCAGCAGGTGTTTGGTCAGAAAACTGGCGGTTATCATGCGCACCCGGTTGTGCATGTAGCCCGTAGTGTTCAGTTGCCGCATGCCGGCGTCCACGATCGGGTAGCCGGTTTTTCCTTCACACCATCGCTGAAATTCACCGGGGGCCGTACGCCAGGGAATGTGGGCATATTGCGGTTTGAAGGGTTCTGTCACTACTTTTGGAAAATGCGCCAGTATCTGGCTGTAAAAGTCGCGCCAGATCAGTTCGTTCAGAAATACCGGGCTCAGTTGTTGTGCGTGACGGGCTTTTTCCCGGATGCTGATCGTGCCGAAACGGAAGTGTACGCCCAGCCGCGAGGTGCCCTCTATGGCCGGGAAATCGCGCGTCTGGCCATAATTCCGGATCAGGCCGCGCGCCACGGCAGCGGGCGGAAAGGGTATGCCGGCGGGTTCGAAACCGATCTCCGCAAGACCGGGCAGGCGGGCGGGCGCCGTTTTTAAAAAATGGCCGGCATACTTTTCCGTGGGGTAAGAAGTCAGGTAAAAAGAACGGGACTGCCCGGCTTCAGGGCCGCTTTTTGGTGTAAACTGCCTGGCTCCCAGCTTGGCCAGCCATTTGCGGCTGTACGGCGTGAAGACGGTGTAAGGCGTGCCGTCGTCCTTCAACACCTCGTCTTTTTCAAAAATAACGTGGTCTTTAAAGGTATGAAAGGGAATGTTTTGTGCGGATAAAATGGAATGTACGGCGGCGTCGCGCTGCAGGGCGTATGGTTCGTAATCCCGGTTCGTATAGACGGCTCCTACCAGAAATTCACGCAGCAGTTGCGGCCAAACTTCTTCGGGCCTACCATGCCGTACCACCAAAGTGCTGCCTTGTTGTTGCAAGTCATTTTTCAGCGTTCCCAGCGCCTGGTGAATAAATTCCACCCGGGCATCTTTGCGGCCGGGAAGGTCGTCGAGGATGTTGGTGTCAAATATAAAAACGGGCAAAACCGGGAACGGGCCTTTCAAGGCATGGTACAGGCCGGCGTTGTCGTGCAGGCGCAGATCGCGGCGAAACCAGAATATGGCAATGGTCTTCATCCGCGGGATAACAACGAAGTTAAATACAGGGTTTGAAACGAGGTTATTTTTTACCTTGAACCCTGCCATCCCCTGTTCCGGGTATTTCCGGCGTTAAAATCCCCCCGGCAAGGGCCTGCAACTATACATTTGCCGTACTTTTCCCGCCGTTTTTTTCCAAATAGCAGCCATTTATGAAAAAAACGGTTGCCGGTGGCTTTTGCCATCTCTGGCGGCAAAGGCATTTCCGGCATCCCTTAACCTGATTTGGAGCGGATTTTGCGGCAAGTAACGCATACCCTATTTGGTTTAATCGTTTGCGTCACCCTCGGCTGTTTTTTTGCGATGAGATTAATCCTGTTTTTTTGCCTTCTGGTTTTTACCCCCATGACAATGCGCGCCCAGGCCACCTGGGAAATCGGCCTGGCTGGCGGCGTCACGGCCTACGCCGGCGACGTAAATGCCAAACGTTTTTACGACCTGCAAAACAACGATATCGGCGCCGGCCTGCTCGTGCGGCGGCATTTCGGTCCGGTGTGGGCCATCCGCTTCAATTACCTCGGCGGACGTATTTCCGGCGACGAATCGCATTTCACCGAGCCCTTTTGGCACAAGGAACGCGCCTTCCGTTTTAGCACCACGTTTCACGAGGCAACCCTCCTGCTCGAATGGGATATTTTCGGCCGGCGGCGGCGCAACGGCTGGCGTTTCCGGAAAATTTTCAGTCCTTATGTATTCGCAGGGGCCGGTTATAATTATTTCCGGGCCAAAACCGACTACAACGACTTTCCCGAACAAAATCCCAGCGTACCCGAAGGCCGTATCCTGGCCGATAAGAACCGCGCGTCCGACCCGCCCGTACCGGTACTGCACCTCGGCGGCGGCTTCAAATGGGACATTAGCCGCTACTGGCTCATTGGCTTTGAAGCCGGTTTCCGGCCCGCCTTTACCGACTTGCTCGACGGCGTGGCCATATCCGGCAAACCCGACGGACGCGACTGGTATGCCTTCGGCGGCATCACGCTTTCGCACCGCATCCGCGAAGTGGACAGCGACCGCGACTGGATCCCCAACCGCAAAGACAAATGCCCCCTGGCGCCCGGCTTTCGCGCCATGAAAGGCTGCCCCGATGCCGATAACGACCGTATCACCGACGCCGAAGACGACTGTCCCTTCGTGCCCGGCGTGCCTTCCGCCCGCGGCTGCCCCGACGAAGACGGCGACGGCACCCAGGACAGCCTCGATCTGTGCCTCGGCGTAGTAGGCCTGCTGACCCAATGCGGCTGCCCCGATACCGACAACGACAACGTGCCCGATATCGAAGACGCCTGCCCCCGCGACTCTGGTGTAGTATTTCTCTTCGGCTGCCCCGACCGCGACGGCGACGGCTTGGCCGACCGCGAAGACGAATGCCCGGATGTATACGGCCCATTGAACACCGGCGGCTGCCCCGATTCCGATGGCGATGGCCTGGCCGATGCCGTTGATTTCTGTCCCGGACAGGCCGGCCTGACCCAGTTCCTCGGCTGCCCGGATACCGACGGCGACGGCATCGAAGACGCCCTTGACCGCTGCCCGGCGGTGAAAGGACTGGAAAAATTCGCGGGCTGCCCCGATACCGACAACGACGGGATCACCGACTCGCTCGACCGCTGCCCGACTGTGAAAGGCCTGGCAACATTCGGCGGCTGTCCCGACTCCGACGGCGACGGCATCGAGGACGCGCTCGACAAATGCCCCTTCGCCATCGGCACTGAAGCCAACAAAGGCTGCCCGGAGCTGAAAAAAGCCGTGCGGCTTCAAATTGCCAAAGCCGTAAAAAATATCCAGTTTGAAACCGGTTCCGATCAGCTTACCGCTAAATCACTGCCCATCATCGAACAACTGGCTGAAATCCTGAAAGGGTATCCGAACTATAAGGTCGATATCGCCGGCCATACCGACAGCCAGGGCGCCGACAAGAAAAATCTCGCCCTTTCGGAGCGACGCGCCAACAGATGTGTGGAAAAACTGATTGAACTGGGCATAGAAGCCGAACGGCTGACGGCAAAAGGTTTCGGCGAACGCAAACCGATCGCGACGAATAAAACGGCTGCCGGGAAGGCGAAGAACAGGCGGGTGGAGTTTGGGTTGGTGCGGATGTATTAATATTTTACCGGTTGCCGCCCCGCTTTTTTCTCCGATTGCCGTCTTTTAGCCTCCAGCCGCGCGGCTTTCACTTCGGGCGGCACCGGCGCTTTTTTGCGTTTTTTGGGTTTAACAAGGGCTTTTTCGATCAGGCGAAGGAGTTTTTGCGTGGCTTTTTCCTTATTGGCTAATTGGGAACGTTCGGTTTGGTTGGTAACCGCCAGGATGCCTTCGGCGGAAATTTTATCCGCCAGTTTCTCCAGTAAATATGTCTTTTCTTCTTCCGTCAGGCCCGCCGATGCCGCCACATCAAAACGCGCCTCCACCTTCGTCTCCACCTTGTTGACGTTCTGGCCGCCCTTGCCGCCGGAGCGGGAAGTGCGATAGGTGAATTCTGTTATCAACTGTACGGCGTCCATGTTTTGGTCGGCTTGGTTTATGAGGGGTTTAGAGAGTTTAGAGAGTTTAGAGAGTTTAGAGCAATATACAGTACCAAGAGCTGGGTCAATCCGCATTCCGTAATCCGTAATCCGCAATAAAAAAACCCCCGCGGACTAACCGCGGAGGCCCAGCATTTTATCACTTAAAATACCGGCGCCGCTTTAGGCAAGCCGGACATTTACTGCATTCATGCCTTTTTTGCCACGCGTAGTTTCGAACGTGACGGTGTCGCCGTCGCGGATTTCATCGACCAACCCGCTGACGTGAACGAAGATTTCCTCTTTGGTGGAAGAGTCTACAATAAAACCAAAACCTTTGGTCGAATTGAAGAATTTTACGGTACCACTGTGCATTGAAAAAAAATTTAAAAAATTGACTTGGCAAAATGCCGGCGCAAAGATAAGCCGCAGATGCATGTCGCGCTACATTCCGCAAAAAAATTTTAGACCAACGTAGTACCTTTGCGCGCCCTGGCCAAATTTAATCTTAAAAAGATATCCGCAGGGCAGGAACTTCAAAACTAAATTTGCGCGTTCCCC
>CALEYM010000143.1 GCA_937926185.1 uncultured Bacteroidota bacterium
CCTTCATAAACCTTCATAAACCTTCATAAACCTTCATAAACCCTCATAAACCCTCTAAACCCTCATAAACCCTCATAAACCCATTCCGGCCAAAGTTCGGCGGAGTAAGCCCCCATTATTTCACAGATTAAATCCTTCATTAGCGGATGCTGTGCGCGGCTTTTATCTTTTTTGGCCAAAATACGGTCGGCGTAGGCGTACTTCAACGCGGGATGGCCGATTATTTTTTCCAGGACATATTCGCTGCCAATATCTACGCCGACACTGGAAAAAGGCCAACAGGCGGCGGTATCTTTCAGTTTGGTCGCCACAATATCCAACGGCGACAAACCTTTGGCGAGCGTGAACAGTTCCGGCAGGTAGCGCAGGGTCAGGTCGGCGGAATAAATGATTTCCGGGGAGGCCGGTTCGGGCAGGCCGGCCAGGTGTTGTTCGACGGCGACTTCGTCGAGGTCGCGGTTGATAGTCAGTTGTACGGCATTATACAGGTACTGCGCGCCGCCCAGGGCCGCTTCCGCATGAAAAGCCGGGGCGCGGGCGGGCATTTCCAATACGTTTTCGCTGTAATATTGCCGCAACAGCTGTTCCGCGGCCCGAAGCTCGTCCCGGGAAAAGGTGTCCGGTTTACCATTGGCCACCACTTTGCCTTCGGCAAACAGCGATTGAAGAAAATCAGCAAGCGTCATGCGAAGGTTTAGTACGCCGGTAAGGAGTAAATGGTTCCGTTTGCAACGGCATTCATTACATTTGCGTAGTTATTGCATGAATACCCGTTTCGCTTTTTTAAAACATGGACAAAGATACAGCCATACAGGAGATTCGCCAGCTGCTCAGCACGGCAGACATGGAAGGCGCCCTGCTCAAAACCCGTCAGTTGTTGCAGGCCCTGAACGCCAGGGAAGCAATGATCCAGCTCGATATGATCCAGTCGGAATGGCACGATGTGCGCGCGCAAAGCCGCAATGGCTTGCTCGACGTGGACGACCAGGTCAGGCTGAACAATATCACGCGCGCCAAACTGCTGGAACTGGCGCTGCACATCGGCGGCGATTCGGATCTGAGCGAAAACTTGCGCCCGGAAAAATTCGTCCCGCCATCCGGCGCCCCGGGCGAAAAAAACAATGCCCTGAACCAGGTTTTTAAAAACGGGGTGAAAAACGTGTTCGGAGTACTCTTTCTACTGGCAGCGGGGGGCACCTTTATACAAAACAATTACCTGCCCGGCAGTTTTCTCCTGATCTGTGGCATCATCACTTTTGTGCCGACGCTTCAATTGATTGAAAAGGCGCTGAGTTTTAATTTGCGCTCCTGGCATAAGTATGTGATCGTGATCGGCGGGGTGAATGCCTATGGGACCACGGTGCCGGTGAAGCCGAAAAATGCGGAGAATACGGGAGGGAAGGCGCCAAATACCACTTTGCCACGCTAGGAAACATGTAATACAATTTTTTAAAACCAATATCCTAAATTAAAATACAGTTCCGAGCCTTTATTCGAATGGCCATATGTCAGTTCCACCGGCCCCAGCGGCGTATCCAGCCCGTACGACAGCCCAAGGCTGCGGAACAATCCTTTCCCGTCTGAAAACGGCTGCAGCGTATCGCCGATCCACGCGACTTGTCCGCTCAGAGTCAGGTAATGGCTTTTGAACAGGTTGTATTGTGCCGAAAAACCCGTTTTGAACAGGTTGTCGCCCGTGGCCTCGGCAAAAGACAGCCCGATGAAAGGCCGGAAATTATTGATCAGATTGAGGTTGTTGCTGCCGATAAAATAGCGGTATGGCGGCGCCGGCGTGCCGCGCGTGATACCGGCATCGGCGGAAACATTTACCGAGAAGCGCGGCGTCACCGGCAGGATACGTTGGGCGCGCAGATCGAAGTTCCAGCCGGTTTTTCGGCTTGTTTCCGCGTATTTTTTGGACGACATGGGCGAAATAACGCGTACTTCCGCGCCGACAAGCCAGCCGGAACGGGCGAAGAACAGGCGGTCGCGGTTATCCCAATGGAAATAGGCTTTACCCGTGCCGTACCAGCCCAGTTCGTCGATGTAATTTTCTTCGGTCAGGTAGTCGACGGCCTGCGTGGTGGCTGTTTTAAAATACTTGAGTTCGGCGGCCAAGCCGGCGGCAAAGTGATTGTTGGAAGCGAGGTTGAGGTAGGCTTCCTGGTTAAAGTCGGTGAGGTTGAACAGCAGTTTTTGCAGAGCGTATTCCCCGCCGATATCTACCCTCACCGGCAGGTCGATGAACAGGTCGGTCAGGTTGAGCCGGGAGTTAAAGCCAAAACCGGGTTTGCTGCCCCGGTCGACGAAATAATGGAAGTTGTAGCGGAGTTTATCGCCGATGATCAAATCCAGCGCGGCCACCGAATTTTTGAACAGGACGTTCCGGAAGGTACCGTTGAGCAGCAGGCTGCTTTTATACACATGGTCGAAATGCAGACCCAGGCGCAGGCTGCGTTCGTAGCCGGGTTTTATTTTGGGCCGGATGTACAGTTCCCGGATATCGCTCGTATCGGTTTTAAAATGGTAATCGAGGTATTGAAAATTTCCGGTGGCGTACAAGGCGGCGATACCTTCGCGAAATTTGGCGAAAGAAATTTCTCCGGGCAGGGCCACGGGGAATTTTTTCAGCAGGGCCGGGGCGGTAATGGCCTTGTTGGGAGCGAGGTGAACGGCGTTGATATACATGGGGCACGCTTCATCGTGTGTCTGCCGGGGCTCGCGGGTGGGTTGCGGCGATGCCTTCTGCCGGCGGGCGATATCGGTCAGTTGTTCCCAAAACTGCCGGGCCGCGCGCTCGCCCCGCAGCAGCAGCGTATCGGTCGCATCGAAAGAGGTGACGCCATAGCCGTCGATGTCGGGCCGGATCACGATGTCGCAGTATTGCCGCTGCTCGCGCGAACGGGCTTCCATCTGGTAAGACCCAACCTGCTCGATGATCTTTTCAATGGATTGCAGTTGTTCTTTTTTGTACAAACCCGCTTCCACCGTGATGCCGATGACGATATCCATGCCTTTTTCCCGCACTTCTTTGGCCGGAAAATTATTCACCACGCCGCCGTCGGCAATGAGGCGCCCGTCCACTTCCACGGGAGCGAGTATGCCCGGCAGCGAGCCGCTGGCCCGCATGGCGCAGGGCAGGCAGCCGCTCTCCATAAGCACCTGCTGACCATTGGTGGCGTCGGTACCGATACAAAGAAAGGGAATAGGCAGGCGACTGAAATCTTCGATGCCGCTGACCCGGTCGGTGAGTTCGCTCATAAAGTCGAAGGCTGTCTGGCCGTTGGAAAAGGCCTGGGGCAGGGCAACTTTATAATCCTTGAACGAGAGGGAAAGCGCGTACTTTTCGCCGTATTGTTTTTCAAAAAAGGGCTGATAAGCACGGGTGATTTCGTCCTGCAGGATTTTTCCCAGGTTGTTGGCCTGAAGGATGCTGTCCAACGCCGCGGCCGGCCAACCTGCCGCGTAAAGGCCGCCAATGATGGCGCCCATACTGGCCCCGCCGATGTAATCGATGCGGATACCGGCTTCTTCCAGCACCTTAAGCGCGCCCACGTGCGCCACGCCTTTGGCGCCCCCGCCGCTGAGGACAACGCCTACCCGGTAAGGCTGCCGGGCGACAGATTCCTGGGCACTGGCAGGAAATTTTAAAACACTGGACAGGATTAAAAGAAACAGGCACAAACCATTTATTTTCCTCATAGCAATATTTATAACGGGCTTAGGGTATTAAAAATCAAAGATACACCGCGGGGGAAACGAAAAAAAGCGTAAAATCTTGAATAGTGTTTCCATGCTTGCCGTATTTTGCTGCCCCACTCCTAAATCAAACAAAAAAACCATTTATGGAAAAAATCCGGCAACTCATTGCCGCCAACCGTTTACCGGAGGCGCTTCGGGCGCTGCACGATGCCCTGCCGGCACATCTGAAAAACGACGCGTTGGCACTTCAAAGCCAGCTGCAGGACCTGGAACGCAACGAGCGCCTGGGCATGATCGGTTTCTCCGAGGCCAGTATCCGGCGCGCCAACATTACCAATGGAGCCCTTTCGCTGACCAATCAGATCGGCGCGCCGGCGCCCCATCAAACGCCCAATCCCGCTCCGCCACCTACTCAACCGACATCGACACCGACGCCGGCAACGCCCACCAAAATTTTGTTCCTGGCGGCCAATCCAATTGACAAGGAACGTATTCAGACGGATAAGGAGCACCGGGTGCTGGTGGCGGAACTGCAACGCGGCCGCCATCGGGATAAATTTCAGTTTTTGCTGCCGCAAATTGGCGCCACGGCGTCCGAACTGTTGCGCGCTATGAACGACAAACCCAACATCGTACATTTTTCCGGACATGGCGAAACGAACGGCATCCTGATTGCCAACGAAAACAACCAAACCCAGTTGATGCCTTTGCCCGCCCTTCTGCGGCTGTTCAAACCCCTGAAAGGCGTTGTTCAGATCATTGTCCTGAACGCTTGTTACTCCGCGGAGCAAGCAAAGGCGCTGTCCGAATCCGGCCCTTACGTCGTTGGTCATAATATGCCAATTGAAGATCCCGCGGCGATCAGTTTTTCCAGGGGGTTTTACAACGGCCTGGGCGAAGGGAAGTCTTTTGAAGAAGCCTACAATGATGCAATGATCATGGTTTTGACCGAACACTCGCGCAGTGCGGCGGTCATCGAGGTATGGAAAGACGGGCAAAAACTGGATTTGTAAACGAAATACTTAAAACGGCAACTCCCCGTAATCATCGTCGTCATCGTCGTCGTACCATTCAAAGTCCTCGAAATCCTCAGGCGAGGGTTCGGGCGCTTCGTCGGCCATGTCGAGGCCGCGGCGGGGATCGTAGAAATAGAGCCAGGCGAGCGAGTCGTCGGCGATGAACTGTTGCCAGCGTTCGGTTCGCACGTCTACGTCCCAAGGCGGCAGGTCGCATTGGGTATCATCGAGCCAGCGGCGGAGTTCTTCCAGCGGGGATGGTCGCCAGTCGACGGCTTCGTCGAGGTCGCGGGCGCTTTCCCACACTTCGAGGTCGTGCCGGGCACAGGCATCGAGCTCGTCGCACCAACACTGGCTCCGGTCGCTGAACGGGCATAGCCCGTCGGCGCGCCGGTCGCAGAAATTGATCTCGGCGCCGAATTCATGGTTGTATCGCACGTTATCCTGTTCCATCCGCTCAACCATGACAGTGTAGCGGCGCCGGGCGGTAAGCCTGGGCGGGCATTCCCAGCCGACGCGCCAGGCGCGCCACAGGGTTTCGATAGCCGTGAGCAGGGCTGTGATCTGGTCTTTGGTGAGGCGTTCGGAAGGCGGAAATATGCCGGCGGGCAAGCCGAAAAGTTCATGCAGCCGTACAAAACGCGACTGATAGGCCGGGCCCTCCCGTTCTTCTTCATCGAACGGATGCCGGAAACGGTAGCTGCTGGCCACCGGCGCATTGCGCGTGGCCGTTTCCAGGTCGGCTAACAAGTGTGTTAAATAGCGTTGCATGGTGCGCTCCAAAGTTGTGCAATAAAAATCAATTCTCCGAAATTTTTATCAGAAAAAAAAAGTAACCGTTCTGTTTAGCGCGCTCGGGGGCGCAGGGATTACCTTTGCCCGCATGTCCTGTTTTTTGCGTACTGCCTTGTTTTTCTGGCTGTTGAGCTTGTTGCTCCAGGCTTGCGGCAGCACCCGCCCCAAGGCGGTTTTTGATCCGAAGCAATCGCCGCCGTCGCCCGATTATGCCGATTTGCGCAACTGGGCCGCGCATCCGCTGAAAGCCGACCCGGCGGACCGCACTCCCCGCCAGGATCAGACTGCCCGCCAGGACAGCGCCGCCGCGGACGTTTTTTTCCTTTATCCCACATCCTATTTCGGGTTCCGGCGCAAAAATCAAAACTGGAATGCTGCTGCCGACGATGCCGCTGTGAATAAAAAAACCGACAGCGTCAGTATTTTGTACCAGGCCACCATTTTCAATGGCGCCGGTCGGGTTTTTGCCCCGCGCTACCGGCAGGCGCATCTGCACAGCTTTTTTACCCGGGATAAAAAATCGGCCGATCAGGCGCTCGACCTGGCTTACGCCGACGTGCGGGCGGCTTTCCTGTATTACCTCGAACACTGGAACGAAGGCCGGCCCTTCATCATCGCCGGGCATAGCCAAGGTGGCCGGCACGGCATGTTTTTGCTGCGCGAACTGATTGAAAATGCCCCTCTTGGCAACCGTCTCATCGCCGCTTATATCGTCGGCTGGCCGGTAAAAAACGGATTTTTTAAACGCCTTCAGCCCTGTCAGTCACCCGAAGAAACCGGCTGTTTTTGCAGCTGGCGCACCTGGGAGCGGCACTACGGTCTTAAAAACGGTTTTGAAAGCGACGTGATCTGCACCAACCCCATACTTTGGACTACCGAAGAGGGCCGGTATGCCGCCAAGTCACTGCACCGGGGCGCCGTATTGCGGAAATTTAACGTCGTGTTTCCCAACCTGTGCGACGCCGAGGTGTACAAGGGTATTCTGTTGTGCAGCAAGCCCAAATTCCCCGGCAGTTTCTTTTTCCGGCGGAAAAATTACCATATCGGCGATTTGAACCTGTATTATTACAATGTGCGGGAGAACGCGGTAGAGCGGGTAAGGGCGTTTGGGGAGCGGCGGTGAAACGCTTACTCCGGCAAATAAATCACCTCTCCTTCCACCGCCACACCGGCTTCGAAGGAAAACTGTTTGTTACTGACAGCCCGGTTCAGTTGTTGCCGTATTTGTTCGTCGGTATGGGCAGGGTCGTGATGAAAAAACAGTACTTTTTTCACGGCGGCCATTTCAGCAAACTGAAGGGCCTGCTCCATGGTACTGTGCCCCCAGCCTACGCGGGGCGCGTACTCTTCCGGCGTGTACTGGCCATCGTGTATCAGCAGGTCGGCGCCGAGCGCGAGGGAATAGCCGGAAGTCCAATCCGGTTCGTGCGGGAAATGCGCGGCGCCGAGGGCCGGCTCGTGATCGGGAATATATGTCAATGTCGCATTCCCGTTTTCCAGCCGGAAACCGATCGTAGGGCCGTGAGGTCAGATATAAGAAGATTTGATGTGGAAACGCCCGATATCGAAGGCGCTTTCGTTTATTTCGTACACGTTGGGTTGGCTGGGCAGGTCCTGCAGCCGGATGGGGAAAAGCGGCGGCGACAGGTAGCGCTGCAGGCGCGTGAACAGGCTCTCTTTGTAGCCGGTAGGCCCCCAAATATTCACGCGTATTTTCGGGTTGTACAGGGGCATAAAAAAACCCAGCCCCATGATATGATCGAGGTGCAGGTGGGTGAGCAGAATATCGACGCGGGTGATGCCGGGCGGGAAATGTTGGCCCAGGCGCCGTATGCCGGAACCGGCGTCGAGCACGACGAGGGTATCGCCCTGCATCACCGATACGCAGGAGGTGTTCCCGCCGTAGAGGTTGTTTTCGGGGCTTGGCGCCGGCAGGGAACCGCGTGTGCCCCAGATCGTGATTTTCATGGCGTCGCGGTTTTCCAAAAAATAGCCACCGCCCCCAGAAAGCGGTCGGGACGACCGATCAAAGGATAGGCCGTGACCGATATTTCATACTTTTCACCTTCCAGGCTTTCAATCCAGAAAGTGCCGTGCTCGGGCCGTTGATGGGTCAGCGTTTTCACCAGCGGCAATTCCTCCGGCCGCAAACGTTTTCCGTCGCGGTCGACCGGTTTGAAAATCGTCGACCACTCTTCAACGGGCATCCTGCCGGTTTCCTCGTAACGTTTGCCGAGCAGTTCCTCCGCCGGTTCGTTATAAAACAGCAGGTTTCCTTCCGGGTCGGTGAGGAAAACCGGGATGGTAAGGCAATCGGCCAGCTGGCGGGTGAGGATGATTTCGATATGGTTGGTGGCCATAGGTTGGGTTTTGAGCTGGAAAAGTACAAGGATTTATTATGAATCGGGCTCTTTGTGTGATCGGTACTCAATGCTTTTCAGGTTCCCGGTACTCAAAATTCGTCCGCAGTCGTTGAAAACGGAGATGCTGTTTCAGCATCGCCGTATCTTTCAGGCCGTTTTCTTTCGCTTCCAGGGCTTCGTCCGTTACGCATTTCATCATCCGCTCGATGATCTCGTGGGTATCCATTCTTTTCCCGGGGCGTTTGCAAAAAAGCACACATGCAGTTGCTCTTTTGATGGACTGTTCGCCCTGGTAACCGGAAATCCCGCCGCCGAATCCGAGAAAACATTCAGTGGTGTCCATAATTTCCAAACTGCCGAGATGAAGAACGGCGCTCCAAGGGCCAAATTTGTTATAGTTTTCGTTGTCTGTCGGCGTTAAATTT
>CALEYM010000144.1 GCA_937926185.1 uncultured Bacteroidota bacterium
TAAAACGACGAACGCAGAAACTTCCGTACTTCCCGCAGCTCTAACGGTGAAAAGGAATGGATCAACTGATACAGGCCGCTTTTTTCCATAAAAATGCCGGGTGTAAGACAAATAAGAGTTCGGAAAATGATTTTTTATTCCAATATCATAAATTATGCAAGTATCAAAGTATTGTTTTTCAATAAAAAAAATCAAAAATTGATCCAAAACTGGTCTACAAAATATAAAATTTGATTTTGGCCGGCCGGATTCAGGCCCGGACTTTTGTACCGTTAAAAAATATTTGACCGGCCATCCCGCCCCCGCCGGTTGTTGAACCAGCTTATTTCACAAAAAAATCTAATCCAATGACAAGATTTTTTCTTTCTTGCCTGACCGTGAAAAGTGTTCTTGCGCCACTGCTGTTCCTGTTAACGGCAGGGTTATCCCAACTTTCCGCACAAAACTGCGACCCGCTCAACGACACCATTCCGCCGGTGGCCGTGTGCAGCGAAACCGTCTATGTCTCCCTTGGCGGAGACGACCCCAACGATTGTTACGAATCCAACGGAACCACGCAATGGGGCGGTGAGGCTACCGTTTCTCCCTTTACTTTTAATGCGGGTTCTTATGATAATTGTGGCGGCAATCTCAAGATCACCCTGCAACGCCAGCAGCCGTACAGCGCCTGTATCAGCGGCCTGAACCCGGTGAACGGCCTGCCGCCCTGCGGCGATGCCAGCCCGGATACGCCAAGCGAGTATGAGCGCGCTACCGGCGAAGCGGAATTCATCAAGTTTTACGGCTGCGAAGCCGGCACCTCGCAGACCGTCATCATGCAGGCGTACCAGTTGGATGCCAACGGCGACGTCGCTTTTCACCAGGGACAGCCGCTCATGTCTCAATGTTTGGTTACAGTAATAGTGGAGGATAAAGTGCCGCCTACCTGCACGGCCACCGACGTGACGGTTTCCTGCGAAGACTACGATCCCACACTGGCAGCCTACGGGAATCCGGTCGTCATGGAAAACGTGTGCCTGGACACGATCATCAAAACCGCGAATACTTCGCAACTCAACACCGCATGTCTGCAGGGTTCCGTAACCCGTACCTTTCGCGTGGTCGATTGCAGCGGCAATTCGTCTACCTGTTCGCAAAAGATTACGGTCGTGTACGAACAGGATTACTACGTGCGGTTCCCCGACGACGTGATCGCCACGGTACAAGGCGGGAATTACGGCGAACCGACTTTCTTCGGCGAAGATTGCGAGGCGCTGGCTGTTTCTTATTCCGACCTGGTATTTACCACCGTTCCCGATGCCGATTTGCTGATCGAGCGCACCTGGGAAATCATCAATTGGTGCACTTATAACCCGGCGCTGCCGACCATTGATGTGCCGAACCCCAATCCGAACCCGGTACCCAATCATCCCATGAACCTGATCGGGCCGGTGGTTTCGGCAGCGGATGCGCCCATGCCATGGAGCCCGAGTATCGTTTACATAAACCCCGACGACCCCGCGCCGACGAATTATTCCGTTTTTTACAATGCCAACGCCAATGCCTACCGGTACACTCAAAGTATCAAAATTATAGAATCGCCACAAGCTATCGTCACGGGCAAAGTGTATCTTGACACCCTAAGCAACTGTATCTTCGACACGGGCGAGCCGCTGCTGTCGGGCTGGACGGTAAAACTGACCGGCCTGGTGACCGGCGAAACTTATGAAACTTTCACGGACAACAATGGCATTTATGCCCAATCGATGCCGGGTGCAGACACCCTGGTAGAGGTTAGCCTGGCTGCGCCTTTCAACTGGGCGCAAAACTGCCCCTCGGTGTACAACGTGGCTACCGCGAGCGGCCAGGTCAGTGAACAGGATATCGCCGCGCATCTCGAAACGGATTGCCCCCTTTTATCCATCGACCTGTCGACACCCCGGTTGCGGCGTTGTTTTCCGAATACCTATACCGTTCAGGCATGTAACCTCGGCGCCGAAACCGTTGAAAATGTATACGCTGAAATCTCGCTCGACCCCTTTATGACCGTTACCAACAGCAGTATCCCCGGTACGCCATTGGGCAACAACGCCTGGTCGTTCGACCTGGGCGACCTGGCTGCCGGCGCCTGCGCCAATTTCAATATCTATTTTACACTGGAATGTTCCGCCACGCCGGGCGCTACCCACTGCACGGAAGCGCATATCTACCCCGATACCATTTGTGCTCCCCCGTCGCAGTGGTCGGGCGCCGACATCGAAGTAACGGGTTTATGCGACGGCGACTCGGTGCGTATGACCATCAGTAATATCGGCACGGGCGATATGGCGCAAGGACTGGAATTCGTGGTGGTCGAGGACGTCATCATGTTTCAAAGCGGTTCGTTTCAACTCGAAAGCGGCGAATCGCGCGAAGTAGTGCTGCCGGCAAACGGCGCTACCTGGCGCCTGGAAGCCGACGAAGAAGTCGGCCACCCCTGGGGCGGCGTGGAAGCCAAAGCCGTGGAAGGCTGCGGCGGCCTGAATACGCCCGGCCTGGTAACGCAGTTTTCCCTGAATACGCCCGATCCGTTTGAAACGACGGATTGCCGGCAAAACGTGGGCTCTTTCGACCCGAACGACAAACAGGCATTCCCGCGCGGCTATGGCAACCAGCATCTGTTGGAAGCCGACACCGATATCGAATACCTGATCCGCTTTCAAAATACGGGTACCGACACCGCCTTTACAGTAGTTATTCTGGACACCCTCTCGGCGCATCTCGACGCCCGCAACGTCCGCCCCGGCGTATCCAGTCACCGCTACGATTTTGCCCTGCTCGACGACAACGTGCTGCGCTTTCGTTTTGATAATATCCTGCTGCCCGACAGTAATACGAACGAGCCGGCTTCGCACGGGTTTATCAAATTCCGCGTACCGCAACAGCCCGGCAATCCCGACGGCTCGGTCATAGAAAACAGCGCGGCCATCTATTTTGATTTCAACGATCCGATCATCACGAATACCGCCTTCCACACCATCGGCGATCATTTTATCCTGGTAAAGGCGGATGAGCCGGCTGGTTTGGCGCCGCTCACGGTGTATCCGAATCCGGCTGCTTCTGTCGCCATATTCGAATTGCCCACCCCGGCTGACCGCGCCGTCTTCGAACTGAGCGACCGGCTGGGCCAATCGCTGCGCGCCGACGTGTTTTCCGGCAAACAATACCGTTTTGAGCGCGGGATTTTACCGGCAGGCATGTATTTCTACGCAATAAGGATGGAAAACAAGGTACAATACACCGGAAAAATGTTGTTGAAGTAGCAATTTTTTTTCAAAAATCTGTAACCTGCCCGGAACCCCTGCTGTCAAGGTGACAACAGCAAACGAAAACCAGTTTTCACTCATTCAAAAAATTGTCACCATGCACGAAGGAATTGTTGCACTTTTCATCCCCATCACGATCAGCCTCGGCGCTTTCCTTATGGTCTGGGGAATACGGTACCTGGAAAACAAAGAGAACATGGCCATGATCGAACGCGGCATCGAACCGCAAAAAAAGCGCCGGCAGGCTGACCCGTCCCGTACGCTTAAAAACAGCCTGATGTTCATCGGCGCCGGTCTGGGCTTGTTGCTGGCTTTGTTTATCGGAAATGCCGCCCGGCTCGACGACGGCGAACGCGCGGGCGTGTTTTTTGCCCTCATCGCGATATTTGGCGGCTTGGGCATGCTGGGCGCTTACCTTTATGAGCAGAGAAACCCGCCGACTACGCCCGAACCCTGAAGAATATCCAATATCGAATGTCGGATATCGAATATCGAAGTGTCCGTAGAGTGTACCTAAAGGCCCGGCCACGGGTCAGGGTGTACTCTACGGACACTTCGATATTCGATATCCGACATTCGATATTGGATATTCATCAGGGCTTATTCACCACCAGTTTGCGCACTTTGGCCACTTCGCCGTTGCGCACCTGCACCATGTAAACGCCGTTGGAAAGCCCCTGGAGGTCGAGCGTGAATTGGTTGTCGCCTTTCGCCAGCGTGCGTTGTTGTTGCACGGCGGTTTTGCCCGCGGCATCGAAAATGCTTACCTGTACCTCGGAATCGGCTTCCAAAGGCACTTCTACCGTCAGGTGATCGGTGGCCGGGTTGGGCCACATGGCAAAGCCTGCGTCTTCAAAATCCACCGGAATTTCAATGGCCGTTACCTGACCGTCGGTGCTGCCGTCGGTACGCCAGGCCGTGCTGCTGAGGCTGACCAGCAGGGTGTAGCATTGGCTGGCGCTGAAAGCGCCGTTGTAGCCATAGACGCGCGGATAGTATGTGGCCGAGGTATTGGCGTTGTTGTAAATGATCTGCTCCGGCGTTGTCCCGCCGTTATCTGAAATGCCGACTTGGGAGTTGTTGCGATAGAGCCGCAGGTCGTAATCCAGCGGCAGGTTGGTCAGGTCTATCTTGATATTTCTGTTCGACGACGTTACATTGAATTTAAAGTAATCGTTGTCCGAAGAAGTCCCGATCAGGGCGTTTATCGCTGTTCCCGGGGTAATGGATTTGGCCGCGTTGCGGCTGTTGTTGGCCTCGTACGGGTCGCTGCAACCGCCGCCGCCGCTTTGCGTGGTGAAGGAAGCCGGGGCAGAATAACTGCCCGTAGTGCCGTTACAATCGGCCTGAACCTGGAAGTTGTAAGTGGAGCCGGCGGTCAGTCCGTTCAGGGTGTGGGAGGTGGAAGTGAGGCCGGGGACGGTGGTCCAGGTAGAGGCGCTGGACAGTTTCCACTGGAGGTTGTAGGCCGTGGCGCCGCTCACGCCGCCCCAGTTGAGCGTGGCGCTGGTTTGGGTAACGTTGTTTGCACTGAGGCTGCCGGGAGTACCGCAGTTTCCGCCGCCGTTGGGCGGTTCGCAGCCGAGCGAATTCAACAAGGGCGCGCGGAATCCGCCGGAACCGAACAGGGCCTGCATCCGGTTTTTCTGTCCCGTAGTGAAGACGTTCATACAGGCGTCGTCGGTGTAGTCCATGTAATTCATATACATGTCGCCATTGGGGCCATTGTTGCAGCTGAGGCGGATACCGGTTGGGCAGTTATAGGTCTCGTCGGCCTGGTTTGGGGTGTCGCTCACATTATCGGTGCCGTTGCAGGAAGTGCCGTCGTCGCCCCAGATATGGTAGCAGTTGAGCCAGTGGCCTACTTCGTGGGTGGCAGTGCGGCCCAGGTGGAAAGGTTGCTGGGAGCCGATGGTGCCGAAATAGGCATAGTCGCAAACCACGCCGTCGGTATTGGCGGGGCCGCCCGGGAATTGGGCGTAGCCCAAATAACCGGAGGTCAGGTCGCATACCCAAAGGTTCAGGTATTGGTCGCGTGGCCAGGCGTCGCTGCCGCCGGAACTGTAAAATTTCATGTTGTCATTGAGACCGAAGGACGTAACGTTCGTCTGCCGGCGTATGATACCGTTGGTAGCGTTGCCGTTGGGGTCGCGCTGGGCCATGCAAAAGTTGATCTCGCAATCGGCGGCCACGCCCTGAAAATAGGAAGGCGTATTGCCGGCATCGGCGTTTGTGCGGCGAAAGTCGGCGTTCAGCACGTCGATCTGCGACTGTATCGCGGCGTCGCTGATGTTCTCGGCGCTGGTATTCCACACCACGTGCACCACCACCGGGATGGTTACCACCACGCGGTCTTTAGCGCCGCCCGACTGGATAAACTGGGTGGTTCGTTGTTCAATGGCGTCCCGGATTTGTTGCATTTCCGGGTTTTCCTGGAGTTGGCGCATCAGCACTTCGTTGGCGCCGCAGGTGCGCTGAGCGTAAACATTTGCGGTCAGTAAAAGGGCTAAAACAGGCAGTAACAGTAAGTGTCGAACCATGTTTAAGAAAGTTTGGTTTGGATGAAATGTATAGTTTGAGCAATCGGATTACGCCGGGTTCATCTGGAATACGGGAAATCTGTTCAGGCCTGTTGCGCCCAGGCATGTGCGATTGTTTTCAACGGTATGTTACGAAAGTGAAATTTTCCGCTGCAGAGGGTGCAGAGAATTTTCGCCGGGCAAATGTATTTTTTTCCTGCAAGATCGCGGAAAAAAAATTTGTCGTCCAAATGTTATTGTTTCACCGGCAGCCGCTGCAGCGCCCATAGCCCGATCTGCCGGCCCGTGATCAAACCCTGATCCGCCGCATCCCGGAAATGAATGCCGCCGTAAAGCCGCGAGATGGCCGCCTCTGCCGCGGCCTGCCGGAAGGAACGGAAGCTGCGCGGTTTCATGCCATACAGGGTTTGGGTGTGGTCGGTGAAGGCCCGGTTGTCGCCCAAAAAATGAGTCAATACCTCGGCAGCGGCGGCCGACACCATGCTGTGACCGCTGGGGTATTCGGGGAAGGGCGGCGTTTGCAGCAGGGGTTGCCAGTTGGCGTCGATGGTGCGGTTGATGATCGTGACGGGGCGGATGCGGTTGCCGCGGTATTTTTCATCCCAGCAACTGATAAAAGCATCGGCCATGGTCAGCGCCAGCGCGGTGTGCGCTATCAGGCTTTCGCGAAAGGAACGTTTTTGTTGCTCGCAGGCCTGGCCGCAGATGTTCATCCAGTGGCCGCCCGGAGATATCTTTTTCATGCCGATCATCAGGTGGCCGGCGTGTTGCACGGCAAAGGGATTGCAGTCCCAGAATTCGGCGGTTTCGCGTTGCTCCGGCGTCAGATTGCGGCCGGTGTCGTACACCTCGCGCACAAGCGCCATAAAAGGACTGCCGGGTTCGGCGCTGAATGGTACGGCATCGGCGGGGCGGAATTGTTGCGCCGATTCGAGAAAAAAGGGCCGGAGCGTATTCCAGTTCGGTTCCACGGCGGCCATCCAGTCGGGTGGGGTGGGTTGCCAGGCGGCCGGGTCGTTGGAGGGGCGGTAACGGGGGAGCGCCGTGAGCCGGGTATAACCGTCGGCGGCGGCATAGTTCAGCATAGCCCGCGATATGGCGGCTGCCGCTGAGCGCGAGCCGGCAATGAGTTTTTCAGGCAATCCTTTGTTCCGAAATGTTTGTTCCAGCGCCGTCTGTTTTTCGGCGAGCATATAACCCGAAGGCATGATGTTTTTCCCGGTTTCCAGCACGGCATACAAGGCTGCAAAGGGATAAAACACAGAATCGGCAGCGGTGAAACTGTGTATGGCAGGCATGCCGTTCAAGGCGCCCTGCAAGGTTGGAAAACCGGCCGGCTGGTAGCGGGAAGCCGTTTGATAGCCACTCAACAGGCAATACGCGTAGAAACGGCCGGCGGCAGGAGGGCTGGCTACATCGTGCAACATAACTTCCGACAACGCAAAGGTAACCGGGCGCATTTGCTCGGCGGCGAGCTGCATCCAGCCGGCGTTTTGCTCCACATCGCGAACGATTTCGGATTTGGGCGGCAATTCTTTTTCACGGTACCGGTCTTTGGATTTACTCTTGTTCGATTGCTGGGCCTGCAGGGCGGTACCCAGCATCAGCAGGAATAAAGGCAGCAGGATTAAGATATGTCGCTTCATGGCAGATCAAATTTGTTTCGGGTATTAACGACGTTTTTTAAAAAAAGCATATAGAAATGTTGGAAAATACTCCATCTTGCCCCGGCCTGTACGAATAATCCATTTCCTCAGACCAGAATGGTTAATCCAATGCGCAAACTGCTCTTCCCCCTGTTTCTTTTATTGCTGTCCTGCTCTGCCAGTACACAGAGCGCGCAAAAGTCGATTGTCGGTTACTATCCCGGTTGGCGCTGGTACGACCGCGGTAAACTGGTGCAGCCGGCGACCCTTGATTTCAGCAAGTACAACGTCATTATTTATGCATTTCTGAGCGTAGAAGCGGACGGCTCCCTGCGGCTGACCGATCCCTGGGCCGATAAAAACCTGCTGCTGGGGCCGATCAACCGGCAAGTGGCGCCTGCCTCGTATGATACCGACTGGGACCTTGGCAATCCGGCCTGGCACCAGACGGGCAAACGTTTCAGCGATTATGCGCACAAAAACAAGGTGCGGTTTCTGGTATCCATTGGCGGCTGGGCACACTCCATGCATTTTTCCGCCGTGGCGGCCGATCCGGCCAAACGCGCGCGTTTCACGGCCGATTGCCGGCGCATCGTCCAACTATACAATCTCGACGGCATCGACATCGACTGGGAATATCCCGGTTTTCCGGAAAGCGGCGGCGGCCCATCCGACAAACAAAACCTGACCCTGCTGCTCAGCCAGTTGCGCGGCGCCCTGGATGGCCTGGAACCTCAGATCGGGCGCGAATTGATGCTGACCGCCGCTTTCGGCGCCTCTCCCAAACGGATGGAACACGTCGACTGGCCCCAGGTGAAACGCCTGCTCGACGGCATAAACCTCATGGCTTACGCTTTTTACGGCCATTGGGACCCTGTGTCCAACCACAATGCCCCGCTGTTCCCCGCCGTGAACGCCACCCAGGCCGGCTACAGCTGCAGCGAAGCCGTGCAAAACCTGCTCGATCACGGCGTTCCTGCCGGCAAAATCAACCTCGGCCTGGCTTTTTACGGCCGCACCCACCTGACCGCCGGCCCCGCCGGTTTGCACGTAAAGAGTTTAAGCGCACCCGACACTTTTAATTTTTCCGGCAGCGGCGCTACCCCGCAGTATTACGACATTGCGGGAAAAATCGGTCAGGGTCTGTTCGATTATCACTGGGATGAAGTGGCCCAGGCGCCATACCTGACCGGGAAAAACGGCATGCCCAGTTTCGTTTCTTTCGACGACGAACGTTCCATTGCCCTGAAAGCGCAATTTATCAAAAGCCGCAACCTGCATGGCGCCGTGATCTGGGACATCACCGCCGATTATATGGAAACAGCGCCGGGTTCAGGCAAAATTGCCGGTGCGCCCCTTGCCGCGTCACTGAAACGGGTGTTCAGCGGCGCCCAAACGGCCATGCCCCCGGTGCTGGCCGGCGCCAACGTCTGCGTGTTCCCCAACCCCACGCCCAACGGTTTCCTCCAGGTCTTTACCAATGCCGCCGAACGCGCCCGTACCGACCTGGCCGTGTACGATACCAGCGGCCAGAAAATTCACGCCATTTCCTATTCCGGCGCCACCCACCGGCTCGATATGCGCGCCCTGCCCGCCGGGCCTTATCTGGTACAAGTAAAACGGGGGAGCGACAAACCGGTGCTGGTCAGGGTGGTGAAAAAATAGGGGCAAAAGCGAAATTTTATTTGGGAATTAAAACGGGATGCGCTTATCTTTGCACCCGCAAAAAAAGGCGCGGTAGATCAACCGGTTAGAGCGTCCCGACTCATAGTCGGGAAGGCCGGGAGTTCAAGCCGACTTTTTGGGCGCGGTAGCTCAGCTGGTCAGAGCGTATGATTCATAATCATAAGGTCGGGAGTTCAAGTCTCCCCCGCGCTACAAAAAGAAACGTCGAGGTGTCGAGCCCCGGCGTTTTTTTTATGGCTGATGCTCAGCTGGTCAGAGCGTCCCGACTCCTAGTCGGGAAGGTCGGGAGTTCAAGTCTCCCCCGCGCTACAAGAGGAACGTCGAGGCGTTGAGCCCCGGCGTTTTTTTTATGGCTGATGCTCAGCTGGTCAGAGCGTCCCGACTCCTAGTCGGGAAGGTCGGGAGTTCAAGTCTCCCCCGCGCTACAAGAGGAACGTCGAGGCGTTGAGCCCCGGCGTTTTTTTTATGGCTGATGCTCAGCTGGTTGGGCAGGCGGAGAGGTGTTGACATCTCGGAGCAGTTCTGGGTACCAGTTGAGTTGGAGATGTCACCGCTCCTACGTCGCGATGACACCTCCAACCGGGCTACATTAAATTGCTGTGAATCCCCTTATTTTGCCCCCTGAAATTAAATACACATGTCTTCCTTTCCCGCCCTCCTCCATAACCGCACCACTAAGGAACAAACTCCGGTCACCGTTTATACCGAATCCGGCGCCCTGCGCATTAGCAGCGATGTAAAAACCCTGCGCTGGTCGCCCGGCGACCTGAGTTCCGCCCGGCGGCTGCCCGACGGTTCGGTCATTCTGCAAAACGGCGGGCTGTACCTCGAAGTGACCGACCCCGATTTCGCGGAGGCCCTGGAACGCAGTTTCGGCAACAAACGCCTGTTCCGCCGCTCTTTTTTCGACCGGATCGGCGTGGCCGGGTGTCTGCTGTTTCTTTTTCTGGTTATTATTCCGCTGATCGCCGCGTACATTTGGGTAGTGCCCGCAGTGGCCGATACCGCGGCCCAAAAAGTTTCGCCGGAAACCGAACGGCAGATCGGCGAGGCCTGGTTCGGGAGTTTGACGGCTGCTTACAAAGTAGACAGCGCCAAAACCCGGCTGGTGCAGCAGTTTTACGATTCGCTCGGCTTCGGGGGGGGCTACCGCATGAAAATTACGGTAGTGAAAGAACCGGTGGTGAACGCCTTCGCCGTGCCGGGCGGCAATATCGTGGTGTTCGACAGCATTATCGGACTCATGGACGCCCCCGAACAACTCGCCGGCCTGCTGGCCCACGAAGCGAGCCATATCCAACTCAAACACTCTGTGCGGGCTATTTACCGGCAACTGGCTAACAACCTGTTCATTACCCTTGTATTCGGCGGCCAGGGAGATATGACCGGCATCGTGGCCGAACACGGCAGCCAACTGGCCGGACTATCGTACTCCCGTCAACTGGAGCTGGAAGCCGATGAAAACGGGCTGAAACTGCTGAAAAAAAGCGGCATCCCCCTGCGCGGCATCCCTGATTTGTTTGAAAAAATGAACGCTTCCGCCGGCGGCGAATCCAGCGTGCCTACTTTCCTCAGCACCCACCCCGCCCTGGAAGAGCGCGTCCGGCTCGCCAGGGAGCGGATCGCCAAAACCGCGACTCCCGCCGACAACGTCCCGGCGCCATTACAACGGATTTGGGAAGAAATAAAAAACAAGTGAATTGCGGATTACGGATTACGGATTACGGATTGCGGATTAACCCAGCTCTTGGCATTGTTTCCGGCCCCATACCTCGGGTC
>CALEYM010000145.1 GCA_937926185.1 uncultured Bacteroidota bacterium
ATATTCTAACCACAATACAAAAGTAGGAGCAGTAGTTGTTTTCAAAAAGAACAATTTTGCGTATTTGTCGAATTTTTTTATTATTTCAAATAATTTAAAATCATTGATAATCAGTTTTTTACAATTTCCTTTGAAAGCAAAAATAAGCCGGTTGATATTTCGATTTAAAAAAAAGCGGGAGCCGCCTTTATTGCAAAGACAGCTCCCGCGGTAAAGATCCAAACAGACCTGTAAACTGGTGCGAGCTTGCAGGAATAATGGATGTATATCAATATTTAGCCTTGTCGCTAATATTCATCCTCGTTGAAGAAGAAATCGTCGTGCCTCGGATAGTCGGGCCAAATATCTTCGATGCCTTCGTACATCTCGCCGTCATCTTCCAGTTCGTCGAGATTATCTATCACCTCGGCCGGGGCGCCGGAACGGATCGCATAATCGATCAATTCGTCTTTTGTGGCAGGCCAGGGTGCTTCTTCCAGATGTGAGGCCAGTTCAAGTGTCCAATACATAGGTGATATCCGGTTGATTTGTTTGATAAAAGTGTGGTTGCTCAGATGATAAGCATGGCGTCTCCGTAGCTAAAAAAGCGGTATTTTTCTTTTACGGCTTCTTTATAGGCTTCCATAATCAGGTCGAATCCGCCGAATGCGCAAACCATGATCAGCAGGCTGGATTTGGGGAGGTGAAAATTCGTGACCATGCTATCGGCAATATGAAAGTCATAAGGGGGATAAATGAATTTGTTCGTCCAGCCTTCCACCGGTTTAAGCAATTGGTCGGCGGAGACGGCTGTTTCGATGGAACGCATAACCGTCGTACCCACGGCGCACACTTTTTTGCCGTTGGATTTGCTTTCATTTACGGTTTCTGCCGCGGCAGAGGAGATACGAAAATATTCGGCTTCCATCTTGTGTTTGGACAAATCTTCCACGTCGATGGTACGGAAGGTGCCGAGGCCGATATGCAGGGTGAGTTCGGCGAAATGTACGCCTTTCAATTCAAGCCGTTTCATGAGTTCCCGGCTGAAATGCAGGCCTGCAGTGGGAGCTGCGACAGCGCCGACCTCTTTGGCATAAATGGTTTGGTATCTTTCCCGGTCGATGGCCTCCGGCTCCCGCTCTATGTATTTGGGTAGCGGGGTATTGCCCAGGCGGGACAATTCTCGCTGAAATTCTTCCTCCGGCCCTTCGAAGAGGAAACGAATGGTACGCCCGCGCGAGGTAGTATTATCCACTACTTCGGCTACCAGCGCGTCGTTGCCGTTTTCATCTTCAAAATACAGCTTATTGCCTACCCGGATTTTGCGGGCCGGGTCTACCAAAACATCCCAGAGACGGGCGTCGTGATTCAGCTCGCGCAGTAAGAACACTTCGATCTTTGCCCCGGTCTTTTCTTTTTGACCGTACAGCCGGGCCGGGAAGACTTTTGTGTTGTTAAATATCATCACGTCTCCGTCGTCGAAGTAATTCAGGATGTCTTTAAAAATCCGGTGTTCAATTTTTCCGGAATCCCGGTGCACCACCATCAGGCGGCTGTGATCCCGCTCCGTAGCCGGATATTGGGCTACGAGTTCTTTGGGCAGGTTAAAATTGAAGCTGCTTAGTTTAGTCCGCATGATTCAAGGAGTGCCGGTGTGAGACAAGGAAAAATGGTTCGGGCGTTTTTTATTCGCCGCAAGGCCCCTTGCCATCGATCATCACCCGGTTCACCATTTGTTTTAGTTCTGTAAATTGTGCGAATTGCCTGATTAGAGTCGGTAAATTCACCCGAAGGTGGCATAAAAAACGGAGAAATTTTCAAACACGCCAAAACTTGCTGTCCTGAGCGCCTGAAAATGGCTGCAAAAATAGAATTTCTCCACAAACGCAAAACTTTGGAAATAGTTTTTATTGGGTTAGAAGGTTTCTGGTTAGAAGGTTAGAGGGTTTCTGGTTACCGCA
>CALEYM010000146.1 GCA_937926185.1 uncultured Bacteroidota bacterium
CAATGTTCAATGTTCAATGTTCAATGTTCAATGTTCAATGTTCAATGTTCAATGTACAAGCGGCATCCTAAAAAACCTCCTCCTCTATTCTGGCAACTTCCGCCCGAAACCGCTCCCTGAACATCGCCAGGCCCCTTTCCAATCGCGCGGCAGCGTCATCGGAATATCCCATCGACCGGAAATCAACAGGGTCGGTCGTGGATACCTGGCGCCATACGGTGTCAAATCCCAAATTATAAATTTCCCTGATGTAGGTGTTGTAAGGACTATTAACGGAGGTGTAGCGAGCAGGTGGTGATCTGAATATACGAGTGAATGATCTTTCTGCCTGAATATTTAAGCGTCTTTCCGTCCGGGGGCTGATGCTTGGGGGCACTTGTGGCCGTGTCGATGCGCTGCCGGTTCCCCCGGTTTCCCGGTGCGATAAAATATAAGTGACTAAATTACGGCTAATCGTGGCGCGAAAATCCATAACGGCGCCGGAGCGACTTCTAAATCCGCCGATCATAGCGCTTGCAGTGGCAGGGCCCGGATTTAGATGCCCCCAGGTTTCCACTTCGATTTGCGTGTTTGATGGATACCTTGTTTCAAGTTCTACCTGAAGTATTTGCGCTATGCTCTGGGCGAATGGCGCGCGACCTCCGGAAGGAGCGCCGGACACGCTGCATGCGTAAAATAAAATTCTTGGGTGGTCCGGGGAAATATATGGCGCAAAAGCCCTTACCCAGGCTTCATAATTTCTGACCCAGGTATTTGCTCTGCCTGCTCCTCCAAACCCTGCTTGCAGGGCGTCATTTAATCCATGCGTAAAGAATGCTAAATTTTTAATGTATGGTTGTCCCGGTGTGGCGCGCAATCCAAGGCTGTCGAGTTGAGCTTGCAGGCTGGACAATATATCACCGATACTCTGATTTAATTCCATGGCACAACCGACCGCGAGAACGCCATTCCGGTCAATACCAATGGCGCCGTGGTCTTCTGCGAATCGTTGCGCTTGTCCTTCGAATTCCGATGCCTGGCGTACACCCGAAGCGGCATAAACCGCCACGGTTATTCCGCCGAACCGGGTTATCTGTTGCGCTATGGTTTGGCGGATCGGAGAAACCGTCTGCCGGGGTGCTTCGACCGCTTGCCGGCGTATCGTGTTTTTAGTCTGTTGCCCCACGTGCCCCAACTCATGCCCCAATAACCGCACCCCTTCCGCCATCCCCGGCCTATACTCCCCCTGCCGGAAAAAAATATCCTGCCCGGTCGTAAATGCGCGGGCTTGCAATTCGCGGTTCAGCCCATCGGCGCGGGTGTCGGTGTGCAGGCGTACGCCCGAGAAGTCCATGCCGAAGGCGGCTTCCAGGGAAGGCTGCAGAGCAGTGGGCAGGGTTTGTCCGCCGCCTTGAGCGGATTGGATTTGTTGCGCCACTTCCGGCGGGGCTTGTATGGCGCCGGTTTCGGGCGATACGGCCCGGCGCTGGATGAACGGCTGCGTGGGCGCAGTCGTAGAGGTTCCTTCCGGCGCTTTCAGGCTACCATTTTGCCAGATGTTGACGATACGGTCGGCGGCTTGGTCGGCTTCCATCTCAAGGGGGTTGTCGGAGGAAGCGACCATTAATTTCGGTTGAATAAGGGCATGAGGGAGCGGCGCCGGTTTGTCAAACCGATCGTGACGCCTTCCGGCCAGGTTTTGGGCAAAAGATTTTTCAGCGAAATCCGGCATATTATATCCGATTTAGAGGTTATCCCGTTTCTGGACGTTCACGAGTTGCCAAAATGTCGACTTTTATTTTATTTACCCAAGGCATAGATATAAGTGGTTCATTAATGGCTGATCATTGTGTTCAAGATAAAATCCTAATCACGCATTTCCCAACGCCCATGGAACCATGAACCGCCTACAGCAACTCCTGTACCGGCACCCAATCCGCCCACGTTTTGCGTAGGTGTATTTTCGTCACAATTAAAGACCAAAGCTGAAAATCCTGATCCGGCAATTACATAACCACCCCCGGCGAGTATTTGTCCCCTCCCTTCAAAATTTTCTAAACGCATCGAAACACTTGTCATGAAATTGGTCCAGGGAGAGGTACCATATCCTCCTGCCGGAAGTCCTACTGTAAGGCCAATCCCAACAAACGTAAAATAAGACGAGCGACCGTTTATACCCATTTCCTGGATTTCAAAGGTGTAAATCCCACCTCCGAATATTTCCCCACCTTCGCCGCCCACAATAGTTCGTATTCTGAAATGGTTATAAAGTGTGGGGCTGGCTGGATGCGCTGGGACTGGTACCGGTGCTGCCGGTATCGGTGGATTATTCGGCCATGAAGCGGTACGAGTGTTTGATTGTAATATAAGACGTCCTCCAACATTCCGCCGATAAATAAT
>CALEYM010000147.1 GCA_937926185.1 uncultured Bacteroidota bacterium
ATTAAAAATTTATAAATAATTAATATGTAAATGTCCAATTACCAATGTACAATGCTCAATGTCCAAGTAATCGCCCGGGTTACGGCTGCCCGTTACGGCCCTGCCGCCACCATCTTCCTCGCCCGTTTGCCCTTCGGCGTGGTCAGTTCGTACCAGAGTATGCCGCCGGTTCCGAGGTCGCGCAGGTAAATCGTCTCTTCGTGATAACCGGCCGGGTACGTGCCGTCGATGCGGAACAATTCGCGACCGGTGATGTCGAGCACGCGGAGTTGCGCTTCACATCCCTCGGGCAGGAAAAATCCGATCACGGTGCGATCCACAAACGGGTTCGGGCGGTTCTGGAACAACACCAGGTTCAGGGCGTCCGGATCGGCGTTATCCACGCCCGTCGTCACGCCGGGTTCGGTAAAGATCAGTTTCAGTTCGCCCGTGGCGTGTTCCACCGTGTAGGCTTCCGGCGCCAGCGTTTTGGGTTTCAGGCCCAGCACGTCGTGCAGCCAGGCGCCGCTTTGCAGGGCGCTGAAGCGCAGGGCAAAAGCCTGTTCGCCTTCGGCCAGCGTTTTGCCGAACGGATCGATCCACACGTGGCGTATCTCGCCGGCGGCAGCATTGTACAGGCCGAAGTTGCCGTTCGCTGTCAGTTTTAGCGCGTCGGACAGCGGTTCCACGGCCAGCAATTGCAACTGCGCCGTATCGAAACGCAAGGCCATCTGGTAGGCGCCCAGGTTGTTGAATTGCGAAGCGCGGAACACCACGAGCAGTTCTTTGCCCGCTTCGAGGCGCTGATCCTCTATTTTCCAAAGCAGCGGTTCGTCGTTCACCGGGTGCAGCAGCGGATCGCCCGTGGCATTTACGTCGCCCGTTTTGATCCCGTAGAAGTCTTCGCCCACGGCGTCGGCTGCCACGCCGGTCAGGACGCGGGTGGACGGGATGGGCGCCGAGAACGGATTGGCCGGCGGCACGTAACCCAGCGAGTAAGGCGTATTCGCCGGTGTGGGCACGAAACGCCAGGGCGTATTCAGGAACCAGGCCAGCGCGTTCGAACTACCCAAAATCGACTGCCGGATGATGGATGCGTCGAGCGTGGTGATGCCGTTGCTCTGGTTCACGTCGGCGGCAATCATCTTGTACGCGTCCGGGAAGGTATGCAGGCCCACGATGTACTGCTGGATCAGCAGGGCGTCGAGGGTATTCACCCCGTTCATCGGGTCGGCGGGCGGCGCGGGTTTGGTGGGCGTGATCACAAAGTTGGTACCCGAACCCGCGATGAGCGTGTAGGAGCCGTCTGCAGGCGTGGGGCCGTCGGTATCGGTGTCGTCGCCCGAAAGGTCAACGGTACCGTCTTTGACGCCGGTCATATCCGTGTCGTCGCCTTCCCAGATGAGCGTACCGCTGATCTGCAGACATTCGGCCACGTTCACGGTGAACGTGCAGGAGGTCGAATTGCCGTTCACGTCGGTGACGACCCAGGTGACGAGGGTTTCGCCTTCATTGAAGGAAACGCCTTCAAGCGAGCCAACGCCAGATCCTTCGGTCGTGCCCGACAGGGTGTAAGCAATACTCTGTACGCCGCAGTTGTCGGAAACGTCCGGATCAAGCGAGGCATCGTCGGGCACATGTACGCATCCTTCGCCGTTCGGCTCGAGGGTCAGGTCGTCCGGGCAGTCGATCTGTGGCAGCATGTTGTCCACCACGGCAATCGTCTGCGTGTGCGTGGTCGTATTGCCGCAATCGTCCGTCAGCGTCCAGGTGCGTATGATCACATACTCGCTGGCGCCCGGGCCAGGTTCGGTTTCGTCGCTCGACACGGCCTCGATATCGCCGGAGCAGTTATCGTCCTCGTCGGTCACGTCGCCCGTGTTGGCCAGGCTGACGGAGCAGTCGGCATCGAGTTCGAGCGTGATATCCGGCGGGGCGGTAAACGTGGGCGCTTCGGTGTCGTGTACGGAAATGATCTGAACGCAGGTGGTCGCGTTGCCGCAGGCGTCTTCGCCGCGCCAGGTGCGGGTGATACGCAGCAGTTCGGGACAATCGCCGGCCACGCTTTCGTCGTCAAAAGTCACTTCGACGGGTTCCGTGCCGCAGGCGTCCGAGGCCGCGGCGCTGCCAAGCGACTGGTTTTCGTTCGGATCGGTACTTTCCGTACAGTCAACGGTCACGTTGTCCGGGCAGGTAAGCGCAGGTGGCGTGGTATCGAGTATTTCGATCGTCATGCTACAGGTCGAAGTACTGCTGTTCTGACATTCGTCGGTAGCCCAGAAGGTTACGGTTTGAATGCCGGTGGCCCCGCAACCGTCGCTGAAGTTCTCCACGTCGTAATCATTGTTGGCCGTTGCGCTGCCGCAGTTGTCTTCGGCAGTGGCCGAGGCCAGCCAGGTGTCGATCAACGCGCCGTTTTCCGGATCGCCACATTCCAGCGTCAGGTCGTTGGGTGGGCAGGCAATGGTCGGCGGCGTGTTGTCGAGCACAGACACCGTGGCAAAGCACGTAGAGGTGCTGCTGTTCTGACATTCGTCGGTGGCCCAGAAGGTCACTATTTGCGTACCGGTGGCCCCGCAGCCGTCGCTGAAGTTTTCGGCGTTGAAATTGTTGTTGGCCGTCGCGTCGCCGCAGTTGTCCGCGGCAGTTGCCGAGTTCAGCCAGCCGGTGATCAGGCTGGCGTTATCCGGGTTGCCACATTCCAGCGTCAGGTCGTTTGGCGGGCAGGCGATGGTGGGCGGCGTATTGTCGGCCACTTCGATGAAGTAAGAAATCGTGTCCACGCTTTCGTTTTCACACTCGTCCACCACAACCATCCGGATATCAAAAGTTTTAATACAATCGTCTCCTGCTTCGATGATATCCACCACCCGTGCCGTGAGGTTTTCAGGCGCCGAGCAGTTATCGCTCAGGCATCCCAGAATACCGGGCACTTCAACACCGCCCACGGTGATTTCATAGTCATCCGAGATGACCTGATCTATCGTGAGATTGACCGTCGCGCTGCCCGGGCATGCCGAACCGGCAGAGGTGCCGACGATGTAGGCCGCGGCGTTAATGCCATTCCCATAGCTACCCAGCAAATTGCAGTCGCCGTTAATGGTCGGCGGCGTGGTGTCGAGTATTTCAATCGTCCGGGCACAGGTGGCGGTATTCTCACACTCATCCGTTGCCGTGAAGGTCACCGTTTGGGCGCCGGTAGCGCCGCAGCCGTCGCTGAAATTCTCCTCGTCGTAATCGTCGCCGACGGTCGCCGTGCCGCAGGCGTCTTCGGCAGAGGCCGATGCCAGCCAGGCGGCGATCAGGTCGGTATTTTCCGGATCGTTACATTCCAGCGTCAGGTCGTTGGCCGGGCAGCTCAGGGTTGGCGCCGCGGTATCAAAAATTGTGATCGTTTGCACACAATTGACGGTGCTCGTATTGTCACATTCGTCTGTAGCCGAGAAAGTTACGGTTACGGAGCCGGTAGCGCCGCAGCCGTCGCTGAAGTTGTCCACGTCGTAATCATGGCTGACCGTGGCCGTGCCGCAGGCATCCGTGGCTGTCACCGAAGCCAGCCAGGCGGCAATCAGGTCGCCGTTTTCCGGATCGTTACATTCCAGCGTCAGGTCATCCGGGCAGATAACCGTAGGCGGCGTTACATCCACCACGGTAATGACTTGGGTAAACACCGTGCTGGTGTTGCCCGCGTCGTCGGTGACAGTCCAGGTATTGGTGTAGGTACCGGCTTGCGGGCAATTTACGTCGGGCACAAAATCGCCCGAAACTTTCACGGGTTCGAGCGTGTCGTCGCAGTTGTCTTCCGCCGCGGGCGCCAAGGCTTGCGCGTCGGCCAGGGCCTGCATATCGTCGCAGTTCACAGTCGCATCCAGAGCGCCTTCATCGGTGGTCCAGGTGGGGGCGAGCAGGTCGGCTACCAGCACTTGCGTGGTGCAGGATGCCATAAAGCCGCCCGGATCGGAAATGCTGACGGTGATGTCGTTCAGACCAATGTCGGAGCAATCGAACAGGCTCGGAACGGCAGTGATGGTCAGCACGTCGAGACAGTTGTCGGTACTGCCGGCGGTCAGCGCCTCCAGGTCATCCTGGTCCAGCGTGTACGTTCCATCGGGGCCCAGTTCAACGGTGATGTCGTTGCAAACAGCCATTGGCGGTTCCGTATCGTTTACCGTTACGGTAAACGAGCAGGTCACGACATTACCCGAAGCATCGGTCACTTCATAAATCGTAGTCGTCATGCCCACCGGGAACAACGAACCGCTGGTCAGGCCGGAAACCAGCACGATCTCCAGATCGGGGCAGTTATCCGTGGCCGTTACGGCGGGGTAATTGACCACTGCGCCGCACTGGCCGGCATCGTTGTTGCGCGTGGCGCTGGGCGGGCAGGCGGTAATAACCGGGAATTCGGTATCGCTCACGACCACGGAGAAGGCGCAGGTAGCCGTCAGGCCGGCGCCGTCTTCCACCTCATACGTATTGATCGTTGTGCCTACCGGGTAGCTGGCGCCACTGGCCAGGCCGCTGGTTTGTGTCACCGTGGCGCCGGGGCAGTTGTCGTTGTAGATCACGCCGGCGAAAGTCACCACGGCGCTGCACTGACCCATTGGCGCGGCCACGGAAATATCGGCCGGGCACTGGATCGTCGGCAGTTCAGCATCGGTAACCGTCACGGTAAAGGAGCAGGTGGCCGTGTTTGCGGCGCCGTCCGTTACCAGGAAGGTATTGTTCGTCACGCCGACCGGGAAAGCCGAGCCGGAGGCCAGACCGCCTGTTTGGGTGATCGTAGCGCCCGTGCAGTTGTCGCTGAAAGTTACCGTATAGTTCACCACAGCCGAGCAGAGGCCCAGGTCGTTGGTTACCGAAACAGGCGCCGGGCAGGTCACAACCGGAAGTTCCAGGTCGCGCACTTCGACGGTAAACGTACAGGTTGCCGTATTGCCGGAGGCATCCGTCACGGTGTATTCCACGGTATTGATGCCAAGCGGGAAGGCCGAGCCGCTCACCAAGCCGCCCGTTTGAGCGATGGCGAAGTTCGGGCAGTTGTCGGCACCGCTGGCGGCGTCATATTCCACTACCGCGCTGCATTGACCCGGATCGGTGCTGACCGAAATGTCGTCGGAACATTCGATGGTGGGCAATTGCGTGTCGAGTACCGTGATGGTAAAGGAACAGGTGGCCAGGTTGCCCGAGGCGTCTTCAGCCACGTAGGTTACCGTCGTGGGGCCAATCGGGAACAAAGAACCGCTGGCCAGGCCTTCTGTCAGGGTTACTTCCAGGTCGGGACAGTTGTCGGTGGCCGTAACCGTGTAGTTCACCACGGCTCCGCAAACATCGGGGTTGTTCACCACCGTCGCGCTCATCGGACAGGCCGTAAATACCGGGAGTTGCGTATCGCTGACCGTGACCGTGAAGGCACAGGAAGTCGTATTACCCGCTTCGTCTTCCACTACATAAGTATTCGTCGTCACGCCAACCGGGTAAGCGGCGCCGCTGGCCAGACCCGTAGTTTGCGTAACCGTGGCGCCCGGGCAGTTGTCGCCGAACATGACGCCGCCGAAGGTAACCACCGCGGTGCATTGGTTCGGATCGGTGTTCACGGCAATGTTTTCCGGACAATCGACGGTCGGCAGTTCGCTGTCGTTCACCGTTACCGTAAAGGAACAGGAAACGGAATTGCCGGCTTCGTCGCTCACTTCGAAGGTGTTGGTCGTTTCACCCACCGGGAAAGCCGAACCAGATGGCAGGCCGCCGGTTTGCGTGATCGTAGCGCCAGGACAGTTGTCGGTAAACGTCACCGTGTAATTCACCACTGCCGAGCAAAGGCCAAGGTCGTTGGTTGTGGTAATTGGATCCGGACAGCTCAATTCCGGGTCTTCGTTGTCCACCACTTCAATGGTAAACTCGCAGGTAACGGAATTACCCGAAGCGTCCGTAATCGTGTATTCCACGGTATTCACGCCGATCGGGAAATCCGAACCGCTCACTAAGCCGCCCGTTTGGGCAATACTGAAGTTTGGACAGTTGTCGTCGCCGGTCGCAGCAGCAAAAGTCACGGCAGCCGTACATTCACCGGGGTCCGTATCCACGGATATATCATCGGTGCAGTCGATGGTCGGGAACTCGGTATCGAGTACCGTGATCGTAAACGAACAGGTGCTCACATTGCCCGACGCGTCGGTAGCTTCGAAAATATTCAAGGTCGAGCCTACCGGGAATTCCGAATCGTCGGGCAAACCTTCCGTTTGCGTCAAGGTCATGCCATCGCAGTTGTCCGTCGCTGTTACCGTATAACTTACAACCGCCCCGCAAATACCCGTGTTATTGCTCACCGTGGCGTCCGACGGGCAGGCCGTAAATACCGGGAATTCGTCGTCGCTCACTGTTACCGTGAAGGAGCAGGTGGCCGTATTGCCGCTGGCGTCCGTCACTTCGTAAATATTCGTTGTTGTGCCGATCGGAAACTGCGAACCGCTGGCCAGGCCTGCTATCTGCGCGATGGCCGCATCGGGGCAGTTGTCGTCAAAAGTTACGCCGGCATAGTTCACCACCGCGAAACACTCCCCTTCGTCGTTGGGCGCCGCGATGTCGTCCGGGCAGTCGATTTCCGGCAACTGCGTGTCGTTTACCGTCACGGTAAACACGCAGACTGCCGTGTTGCCCGCGCCGTCCACGCCTTCAAACGTGTTCGTCGTCATCCCTACCGGGAATGCCGAACCCGAGGCCAGGCCGCCCGTTTGAGTCGAGGTTTGACCGGGACAGTTATCCGTCAGGGTAACCGAATACGTCACCACCGCCGAACATTCGCCCAAGTCGTTCGTGACCACGATGTCGTCCGGACAGTCGTATTCCGGCGCTTCAAAATCGCGCACTTCCACTACGAACGAACAGGTGGCCATGTTCATCGAAGCGTCGGTGATCTTGTACGTCACCGTCGTGATGCCCAGCGGGAAATCGGAACCGCTCACCGGGCCGCCCGTTTGGGCAATGGTGAAGCCCGGGCAGTTGTCGTCGCCGCTGGCGCCGCTGAAGCTCACTTCAGCCGTGCACAGGCCGTCATCCGTGCCTGTCGAAATATCATCCGGGCAGTCGATGGTCGGCAATTCATTATCCACTACCGTGATCGTAAACGAACAGGTGGCGACATTGCCCGACGCGTCGGTAGCTTCGAAAATATTCAAGGTCGGGCCTACCGGGAATTCCGAACCGCTGGGCAAACCTTCCGTTTGAGTCGAGGTCATGCCATCGCAGTTGTCTGTGACCGTCACCGTGTAATTGACAACGGCATCACACTCGCCCGCGTCGTTCGTCACCGTGGCATCCGACGGGCAGGCCGTGAACACCGGGAATTCGTCGTCCGTCACCGTCACCGTGAAGGAGCAGGTGGCCGTATTGCCGCTGGCGTCCGTCACTTCGTAAATATTCGTCGTCGTGCCAATCGGAAACTGCGAACCGCTGGCCAGGCCTGCTATCTGCGCGATGGCCGCACCGGGGCAATTGTCGTCAAACGTTACCCCCGCGTAGTTCACTTCCGCGAAACATTCCCCTTCGTCATTGGGCACGGCGATGTTTTCAGGGCAGTCGATTTCCGGCAACTGCGTGTCGTTTACCGTCACGGTGAACACGCAAACCGCCGTGTTGCCCGCGCCGTCCACGCCTTCAAACGTGTTCGTCGTCACCCCTACCGGGAATTCAGAACCCGAGGCCAGGCCGCCCGTTTGTGTCGAGGTTTGGCCGGGACAGTTGTCCGTCAGCGTAACCGTGTAGTCTACCGTGGCGAAACATTCGTCCAGGTCGTTCGAAACCACGATGTCGTCCGGACAGTCGTATTCCGGCGCTTCATCGTCGCTTACGATCACCAGGAAGGAACAGGTGGCCATGTTCATCGAGGCATCGGTAATCTTGTACGTAACCGTCGTGATGCCCAGCGGGAAATCGGAACCGCTCACCGGGCCGCCCGTTTGGGCAATGGTGAAGCCCGGGCAGTTGTCGTCGCCGCTGGCGCCGCTGAAGCTCACTTCAGCCGTGCACAGGCCGTCATCCGTGCCTGTCGAAATATCATCCGGGCAGTCGATGGTCGGCAATTCATTATCCACTACCGTGATCGTGAACGAACAGGTGGAGATATTGCCCGCCGCGTCGGTAGCTTCGAAAATATTCAAGGTCGAGCCTACCGGGAATTCCGAATCGTCGGGCAAACCTTCCGTTTGCGTCAAGGTCATGCCATCGCAGTTGTCCGTCGCCGTTACCGTATAACTTACCACGGCGAAACATTCGCCCGCGTCGTTCGTCACCGCGGCGTCCGACGGGCAGGCCGTGAACACCGGGAATTCGTCGTCGCTCACTGTTACCGTGAAGGAGCAGGTGGCCATATTGCCGCTGGCGTCCGTCACTTTGTACGTGACGACCGTGCTCCCGATGGGGAATTCCGAGCCGCTGACCAGGCCGGTTGTCTGCGCAACCGTGGTGCCCGGGCAATTGTCGTCGAAAATAGCGCCGTCGAAACTTACCACTGCAAAACACTCGTCCTCATCGTTGGGCACTGAAATGTCGTCCGGACACTCTATTTCCGGCAACTGCGTGTCGTTTACCGTCACGGTGAACACACAAACCGCCGTGTTGCCCGCGCCGTCCACGCCTTCAAACGTGTTCGTCGTCACCCCTACCGGGAATTCAGAACCCGAGGCCAGGCCGCCCGTTTGTGTCGAGGTTTGGCCGGGACAGTTGTCCGTCAGCGTAACCGTGTAGTCTACCGTGGCGAAACATTCGTCCAGGTCGTTCGAAACCACGATGTCGTCCGGACAGTCGTATTCCGGCGCTTCATCGTCGGTTACGATCACCAGGAAGGAACAAGTGGCCATGTTCATCGAGGCATCGGTAATCTTGTACGTCACCGTCGTGATGCCCAGCGGGAAATCGGAACCGCTCGCCAGCCCGCCCGTTTGGGCGATGGTGGCGCCCGGACAGTTGTCGTTGCCGGTAGCGCCGGCAAAACTCACTTCAGCCGTACAAAAGCCGTCGTCGGTGCTTACCGGGATGTCGGCCGGGCAGGAGATGGAGGGCAATTCATTATCCACCACCGTTACCGTGAACGTACAGGTAGAAGTATTCCCCGAGGCATCCGTGGCTTCGAAAGTATTCGATGTCGTACCAACCGGGAAGATTGAACCGGAGGCTATTCCCTGCGTTTGCTCTACCACCACACCGGGGCAGTTGTCCATCGCGGTAACGTTATAGGTAACAACAGCGCCACAGACGCCCATGTCATTAGTGACTGAAACGTTGGAAGGACAGTCGATTTCCGGGAACTCGCTGTCGGTCACCGTCACTGTGAAACTACAAGTGGACATGTTTCCACTGGCATCGGTAACGGTGAATGAATTCACCGTGGCGCCTGCCGGGAAGATTTCTCCACTGACAATTCCCGCCGTTTGCGTAATGGTCGCGCCAGGGCAGTTATCCGAATACGTTACGGTATAAGTCACCACGGCAGTGCACAGGCCCGGATCAACCGGAACGGCAATGTCGTCGGGACAATCGACCACCGGTAACTGGGTATCGTTTATGGTTACCGTAAAGGAACAGGACGTCATATTACCGGCGCCGTCTTCGGCTTCAAAGGTGACCGTCGTAACGCCCACCGGAAATTCGGCGCCGCTGCCCAGGCCGCTGGTCCGGGTCGAATCAGGATCGGGGCAATTGTCTGTCAGCGTTACCGTGTAGTTTATTACGGCGAAACATTCGTCGAGGGTGGCCGATTGCGTGATATTGGCCGGACAGCCCAGTTCCGGCGACTCGGTGTCGTTCACCGTCACCGTAAAGGCACAAGTCGTCATGTTCCCAGAAGCATCCGTCACCTTGTATTCGTTTGTCGTCGTACCCACGGGGAAGGCTGCGCCGCTGGGCAGACCGGCGGTTTGAGCCACGGTAAAGCCCGGACAGTTATCATTGGCGCCGACACTATATTCCACTACCGCACTGCACAGACCGGGGTCGTTGTCTAAGACTATGGCCATCGGACAGGTAATAGTGGGGAACATATTGTCTTCTACCGTCACTGTCGCTTCGCAGGTCGCCGTGTTTCCGCTTTCGTCCGTTACCGTCAGGGTAACCGTATTCGGACCGACATTGGTGCAATCGAACTGCGTGGGATCGGCATCCAGGGAAATGGCCTGGGTGCAAACATCGAAGGAACCATTGTCGATGTCTTCCGCCGTAATAGATGCCAGGCCGTCTTCGTCGAGTTGAACGGTAATATCCTGACATTCGGCCACGGGCGCCTCGGTATCTGTCACCGTGACCGTCGTTGTGCAGGTAGCCGTGTTTCCGTTGACGTCCGTAACGGTCAGCGTCAGGATGTTTTCGCCGATATCGTCGCAGTCAAAGAAAATATCGAAGAAAGAGTCGACTGCATAACTTTCGATTTCGCAATTATCCGCGGCACTTTCAGCCAGTTCTTCCGCCGTAATCTGGGCTTGACCGTCGATGTCCAATGGAACGGTCAGAGTTTCATAACACTGCACTACCGGGGGCAGATTGTCTTCCACGTACACCGTCGCGGTGCAGGTAGAGGCGTTGCCGCTGTCATCCGTTACCGTCAGGGTGACGGTTGTACCCGTGTTCGGTTGGCGGAATTTGAAGGTGCCGGCATGGAAAACGTCCGGCGTTGCGAAAGGCGTTGTAGGCAGGCCGAATCCGGCGCCGCCGAAGCTGGAGCTGTTAAAGGCCAGCAATCCACCGCCGTCGTTAGTTCCTACCAACGGGTACCCGCCGCCGAGATTTTGATTGCCGTTCTGTTCCGTCGCGCCATAACCGACGGCAACGATGGTATACTCACCCGGCGCCAGGGTTACCGGCGCAATACTCTGCATCCGGTGGTTGGCTTCGAGCGGATCGCTGCTGCCGCTCAGGGTGATCGGGCCGGCCATTATTGTTGCGTCATTATTCCGGACGATACCCACGGTAACCGGGAGGTTAAGGCCGTCCTGACCGTCGTCAAATGCGCCGAGCGCGGTAATTTCCACGGGATCATTTACGGTAAATACCATACCCAGGCGTTCTGTATAAGTTTGGTTGCCCACCGTTTCCACACCGTTGTAGGCGATGTTTTCCGGTCCGGGTTCAGTCACGTCGTCGCAGTCGAAATCGGTTTGGCTCAGGCTGAGCGCAAAGTCGCAGTTATCGCTGCTGCCGTTGTCAATGTCATCCGCAGTGATGCTCGCTGCGCCGTTTTCATCGAGTTCAATGGTAATATCCTGGCAAAGTGCGACCGGAAATTCGGTATCGTTCACCGTCACGGTAAACTGGCAGGTCGAAGCATTGCCTCCTTCATCCGTGGCAGTAACCGTCACCGTGGTCGTACCCGTTTGGAATTCCGAGCCCGATGCCGGGTCGTATTCCACCGTCACGTCCGTACAATTGTCGGTGGCCGTTGCCTCGAACGTCACCGTTGCCGTACAGGATTCCGTATCCGTATCCACTTCAATATCGGCCGGACAGTCGAGTTCCGGAGGCTCGTTGTCGGTTACCGTTACTGTAAAGCTGCAGCTTACCTCATTACCCGAAAGATCGGTCGCGGTAGCCGTTACAGTAGTGACGCCCACCGGGAATGCAGTGCCCGGGTTCTGACTGTACGTAACCGCGGCGGAACAGTTGTCTGTGGCCGTGGCTTCAAACGTCACCACCGCACTGCAAAGGTCGGGATCGGCGGTGGTGTTGATGTCCGCCGGACAGGTTATTTCCGGGTCTTCGTCGTCGGTTACCGTTACTGTAAATTCACAGGTCGCGGTATTCATCGAAGCGTCCGTTGCCGTCACCGTAACCGTTGTCGTACCCACGGTAAAACTGCTGCCCGAAGTGGGGCTGTAGGTCACTTGTACGCCGGGGCAGTTGTCGCCGGCAACGGCGGTGTAGGTCACCGTTGTACTGCATTCACCAGGATCAGCCGACACGATGATATCATCCGGACATTCGGTGATCTCCGGGTCTTCGTCATCGGTCACTGTAACGGTAAACGTACATTCTGCCGTATTGCCCGCGGCATCCGTGGCCGTAACGTTTACGATGGTTGCTCCAACCGGGAAGGCGCTGCCGGAGGCATGGCTGTATTCCAGTTGAACGCCGGGGCAGTTATCCGCGGCGGTAGCCATGAAAGTCACCACTGCCGTGCAAAGTTCTGGATTAGCCGAAACTTCCACATTGGCCGGGCAGGAAACTTCAGGCGCTTCACCGTCGTCGACGGTAACCGTAAACGAGCAGGTAGCGATATTACCTTCTTCATCCGTTACCGTCCATACAATTTCAGTAAGGCCTACATTCAGCTGAACGCCAGCCATAGTGGCGGTTCCGCCGCCGGTCGTGGAGCCGGTAAGCGTATAGGTTACGCTTACCACCCCGCAATTATCGTCAGTGGCTGTCGGATCAAATTCCGTGCCCTGCACCGTGTAATAACATTCGTCGTCATCCGCATCGCGGAGTTGCGGCAAGGTATACGCACAGGTGATCTCCGGGTCTTCGTCGTCGGTCACCGTTACTGTGAATTGGCAGGAAGTAGCGTTGCCGCTCATATCTGTGGCGGTAGCCGTCACCGTCATTGTGCCCACGGGGAAAGTGCTGCCGGAGGCCGGGCTGAAGGTAACGGTGGCGCCGCAGTTGTCGGTGGCTATCGCGCTGTACGACACTATTGCCGTGCAAAGTCCCGGATCGGTGCCGGTCGAAATGTTATCCGGGCAAGTGATGGAGGGGTTAGTCACGTCGTTCACGGTTACCGTGGCGGTACAGGTGCCGGTATTGCCGCTTTCATCCGTGACGGAAAGGGTAACAATGTTGTCGCCTAGGTTGGCGCAGGTAAACGCGGTAATGTCGGTATCGTACGTTTCGATGCCGCAGGCATCGGAGGAGCCGTCGTCCGCGGCGTCTTCCGCGATCACGGCGTTGCCCATGGCGTCCAGATTTATGGAAATGTCCTGGCAAACGGCCGCCGGGGCGGTTTCGTCGCTTACGGTTACCGTGGCGGTGCAAGTGCCGGTGTTGCCGTTTTCATCCGTAACGATCAGCACTACGATATTATCCCCGAGATTGGCACAGGTAAATGCGGTGATGTCGGTGTCATAATTTGCGATGCCGCAGGCATCGGAGGAGCCGTTATTTACGGCGTCTTCGTCAATAACGCCGTTGCCCATCGCGTCCAATACAATCGAAATATCCTGGCAAACGGCCGCGGGATCGACATTGTCTTCTACCGTTACAGTAGTTGTACAGGTGGCGGTGTTACCGCTCAGGTCGGTGACAGTTAGCGTTACCGTGTTTTCGCCCACATCGGCACAAGTGAACTCGTCGGGGCTAACGGACAAGCCTTGAATACCGCAGTTGTCCGTGGAGCCGCCGTCCACATCTTCGCCGGTGATGGTCACGGTACCCATGTCGTTCAGTTGGGCGGTATAGGTGGTACAAACGGCCATGGGCGCCACGCCGTCGCCGACCGTCCAGGAAATGGAATTCACGTTGGATTCGCAACCGGCGCCGTCGCAGTTGCGGCGGGCTTCCACTAAGTTGGAGCCTGCGACGGATATAAATTCGGGCAGGTCAACATCCCAGTCGCTCCAGGTCATTCCGCCGTCAGTCGAGTAGCGGTATTCATCCACGCAGGTACCGGTGCCGCCGCTGCCGGGCGTTGTCACCTCGATTGTAAGGGTGATGTCGGCGCAAACGGTCAGTTCGGGGGGAAGCGCGGCGATGACGGGGGCCACGGGGTCGGCCACGATGCTGAAATCTTCACAATCCACCACACTGGCGCATCCCGGGGTCGTTATGGTCAGCGTCACCGAACGGTCGGGCGAAACGGTATTCCATTGCCGTGTGGGCGATGGTACCAGGTGATTGGGCGTAAAGCCGCTTGTATTACAGGTGGTACAATTGTCGCTGGCGCAGGCGCCCCAGGTATAGCCGTACGATCCGTGGGCAGGAGCGGCAGGGGTGATCAAAGCACTGTGCGTAAGCACCACTCCAACACAATATTCCGTCAATTCATCGATAACTACCGAGGGCGCCTCGTTCAGGTCAACCGTGACGCTGCTGATCGGCATTCCAACAAGTTCGCATCCGTTGGCGTCTGTAATGCTGGTCAGGTCGAACGTTGTCGTTGGCGCTGTGCCGGTAACGGAAATCGTACCGTCATCCGGAATTCCCGTATAGGTATTTCCGTTTATGACAATCGTGAAGGGGCCGGTTCCGCCGGAAGAGGTGAAAACCAGGTCAAAGGCCGTTCCCTCGCATTTAGTGCCGGGCACGTCCAGGGCTATCGCGCCGGACGGAATACAGGCAGCGACCGTAAACGTCGCGCTGGCCGTCACGTCATCCTCGCAATCGCTTGTCACCGTCCAGGTAACCGTCGCGCTGCCGCCGCAGGCCGCGGGCGCGCCTTCATTGTCGTCGCTCAAATCCGGGTTGCAGCCGCCGCCCGTCGATACGCCGGCCAGCCAGGCCGCGAAAGCCATGTCCACTTCCGCCTGCGTCTGACAGGCCGAAACGGTCAGGTCCGCCGGTGGGGTCAGGGTAACTTCGGGTGCATCCGTCACGGTGAAAGTTGCCGTGCAGGCCGTTGATTGGCCGCAGTCGTCCGTGGCCGTATAAGTGATCGTCACAAAGCCGCCGCAGGCATCCGGCGCCGCAAACGGTTCCAGGTCTGTGGACACCGGGTCGCAGCCACCCGTGGTGCTGAAGCCACCGATCCAGGCTGTGAAAGCCAAATCTATTTCTTCCTGCGTTTGGCAGGGGTCTTCCGTCGCGTCGCCGGGACAAACAACTTCCAAAAGGGGTGCATCCGTCACGGTGAAGGTGGCCATGCAGGCGCTCGTGCCGCCGCAGGTTTCGTCCGTTGCCGTAAAGGTCACTGTTGCCGAACCGCCGCAGGCGTCGGGGATCGTATAGGCCCCAACGCTGTTTTCCAGATCGCAGCCGCCGGAAGAAACCACCGTATTCAGCCAGTCGACAAACGCATCGTCTATTTCATCCTGCGTCTGACAGGGTATTTCTGTTACATTTTCCGGGCAGGTGATGCTCACGTCGGCTGGAGCGTTGACGGTGAAGGTCGCCATACAGGCGGAGGATTGGCCACAATCGTCCGTGGCTGAATACGTGATCGACGTAGTGCCGCCGCAGGCTTCGGGCGCCGTAAAAGCCCCCAGGTCTGTGGATTCCGGATTACAACCACCCACAGTGCCGAAGCCGCCGATCCAGGTTGCAAATGCCGCATCTATGGCATCCTGCGTCTGACAGGCCGTTTCCATCGCGTTGGGCGGGCAGTTAACCGTAAGCGCCGGCGCGTTTATATTTATCGTCTGAATACAATTTGTCGAATTGTTACCATCGCTCACCGTCCAGGTCCGGGTCACTACGATCGGGCAAGTTCCGGTAGCCGCGTCTTCGTAAGTCACCAAGGTAATACCGCAGTTATCCGTGGCCGCACCCTGGTTGGTCGCATCCGAAAATTCCTCATAGGAAGATGCGGCGACTTCATCCGAATATGCCGGGCCGGTAATGGCGCTTACATCGCAACCGTCGATGTTCCGGGTTACCGGACAATCGGTGATTACCGGGGCAACAAGATCGCCCACCGTCCAGGAAACAGAATTGACATTGGATTCGCAACCGGCGCCGTCGCAGTTGCGGCGGGCTTCCACCAGATTGGTACCGGCTACCGCGACAAAATCGGGGAGGTCGACATCCCAATCACTCCAGGTCATCCCACCGTCGGTGGAGTAGCGGTATTCATCCACACAAGTGCCGGTGCCGCCGCTGCCGGGCGTTGTCACCTCGATGGTCAGGGTAATGTCGGCGCAAACGGTCAGTTCGGGAGGAAGCGCGGCGATTACAGGGGCCACGGGGTCGGCCACAATGCTGAAGGCTTCACATACCGTTACATCCGGACAGCCGGGCGTGCTCAGCGTAAGGGTCACCGAACGGTTGGGAGAAACCGTGTTCCATTGCCGCGTAGGTGAAGGATCCGTATTGTTGGGCACAAAGCCCATCGTATTACAGGTTGTGCAGTCATTGCTGGCACAGGCGCCCCAGGTATAGCTGTAGGCCCCGTTGGCCGGCGCCGCTGGAGTAAGCGTCGCGCTGTGGGTCAGGATCACGCCGACGCAGTATTCAGTCAGGTCAGGCAGCTCCACAGTGGGTTGTTCATTCACCTCAACCGTTACGCTGTTGCCGGTGGCGGTACAGCCGTTGGCGTCGGTGATGCTGGTTAAGGTATAGGTGGTATTTGTATTTGCGGTCAGCACAATGGCGCCGCCATCATTGATTCCAGGATATGTTTCGCCGTTTATAACCAGGTCAAAAGGTCCGGTTCCGGCTGTCGCCGTAAAGGTCAGGGTAACGTTTTCATCACCGGCGCAAACGAGAGAGGTGTTGGCGGAAATGGAGCCGGCGGGGAGGGGGTTGACGGTCATATTAAACGTGCATGTGCTCGTGCAATTATTCTCATCCGTGTAACTGTATGTGATCGTATGCGTGCCGGCGCCCGCGTCGCTTGCCGTAAAGATGTTGCCGCTCACGCCGGGGCCACTGAAAGTGCCGCCGGCAGGGTCAGGCGTGGGGGTAAGCGTAGTCAGGTCGATGTCTTCCGCGTCAATGCACACTTCCTGGTCGTCAGGACAGGTCATCACCTGCAAATCATACACCGTAACCTCAAACGTGCACGTGTTCGTGCAATTATTCTCATCCGTGTAACTATACGTGATCGTATGCGTACCGGCGCCCGCATCGCTTGCCGTAAACGTGTTGCCGCTTACGCCGGGGCCACCGAACGTGCCGCCGGCAGGGTCAGGCATGGGGGTAAGCGTCGTCAGGTCAATGTCATCCGCGTCTATGCATACCTCCTGGTCGTCCGGACAGGTCATCACCGGCAACGCATTCACTGTGATCACAAACGTGCACGTGTTCGTGCAACCATTCCCATCCGTATAACTGTATGTGATCGTATGGGTACCAGCGCCCGCATCACTTGCCGTAAACGTGTTGCCGCTCACACCATCACCGCTGAACGTTCCGCCGGCAGGGTCAGCAGCCGGCGTCAGCGTCGTCAGGTCGATGTCTTCCGCGTCTATGCATACCTCCTGGTCGTCCGGACAGGTCATCACCGGCAGCGCGTATACCGTGATCTCAAATGTGCACGTGTTTGTGCAACCATTCCCATCCGTATAGCTGTACGTGATCGTATGCGTGCCAGCGCCCGCATCGCTTGCCGTAAACGTGTTGCCGCTCACGCCATCACCGCTGAACGTTCCGCCGGCAGGGTCAGCAGCCGGCGTCAGCGTCGTCAGGTCGATGTCTTCCGCGTCTATGCATACCTCCTGGTCGTCCGGACAGGTCAT
>CALEYM010000148.1 GCA_937926185.1 uncultured Bacteroidota bacterium
GAGAAAATCCCGAATCCAATTCAACGAAACTTTCATTTGCTCTGAAAATCAATCAGATTATGCGCATTTGGTTTGGCGTTTTTGGTTTTGAACGCGCTAAGGTAGTAAGGTTTCGGGAATTTTTACATGCGGATAAAATCGGCCGCCTTTATGTTGGGGGTTAGGGAAGATTTCGGGTTGGCGGCGGCGCTGGTAATTGTTGGATATCAATTTTCAGAGGGAAGTTCGCATAAATAATAAATCCAACTGTCTTTGGTTATCGCATGTAAATCAGCCTTTGGGATTTCTTCACCAGTTTTTAAGGAAAACAAGCGGATGTTTTTAAACCCCAAACGCTCCAGCTGCTCAATCTGTGCCGAGGGTTTGATGTAATAGGTCGTTACTTTGAAATGATAGGCGCTGTCGTTGATGATGGCAAAATCCTTGTCGCGGTATTTTTGGGGAAGGCCGTTGTGGTAAATGAGCCGGAGATACCGGTAACATTGGTAAAGGAAATGTTTCAGGTTGCCCCCAAATTTTATAGAGTACAGATTATCAATATATTGCAGGTTATGGGTAGAGAAAATGAAAAGCCCGCCTTTTTTGCCGACCCGTTTTATTTCTTCCAGGGCGTGGAGACGGTCTTCGTGAGAGATGTAATCGATACCATTAAAACTGAATAGTATGAAATCAAAATAATTCGTTTCAAAATCCTGCATCATCCGGGCGTCTCCCAGACGAATATTTCCATTTAAACTTGAATCCGGAAATAGTTGACGGTAGGTTTTTATCATGGCAAAAGAATAGTCGATGCCGATATATTCCTTCACGCGGGGCGCAAAATGGTGGGTGGTGCGGCCCAGGCCGATACCGATGTCGAGCATGCGCCAGTCGGGCAATTGAGGGTCGATGAGCCCCACGATGGTTTCTTCCGGTTTTTGAAGTTTTTTTTCCCTAACATAAACGTTAACCACTTTCATGGAATTCCATGAATCTTTGTTCGACATTTTTGCGCTGAGTTTCGGTTGATGAAATAAATAAGCATTAGCGGCCAGATAGCCGGCCGCTTTGGAGAGATGTCAATGCTCTTTAATAGGGGAATTGAGCGGGGGGATTTGACGTATTATTGGCAAAAAATACAAGGCCTTGCCCGAAGGATGTCTGGACACATATTCAGGTCTTTTTTATAAAAGGTTGCCTGGCCAGGGGAAAATTTAATCTGCCTTAAAAAAGCCAGTGTGTTCCAATCCGCAGCCCGGCCATACCTAACGCGCCACGATTTTGTTTTTTCCATTGGCCCAGGTAAAAACCTTCCGCGGTAAAGTGCAACCGCTTAAATAGTGGCATTTCTATTCCTGCTCCAAAACGCAGGGTATTAGGTAAATAAGTGGAATTTTCAACAGCCAGCACTGCCGTTTCGCTCGTGTTACTGGGTTCGTGCCGTATTTCATATTCCACCCGGTAGGGCATGACGGTTTGGCCGCCCCATTGCAGCCCGATGTATGGGCGGGCCTTGCCGGGCTGAAGGAAAGTGTAACGAAGTCCCATTCCAAATTGCCGCAAAGGCTGCCGTTGTAAATCCAGGTGTTCGAAGTGATGCGCCGCGGAGGGCAGCTGGGGGAATTCCGGCGAGCCCAGAATGGCGTTTGGATCGTTGGATTCGTAATGCAGTTGGCCAAATGTGTACTCCAGTACAAGCGACCAGTGCCGGGAAAAACCGACGTTGGCCTGTATGCCGGTTTCAAATCCAATCTCATGCCTTAACGCGTGATTCAAAGGATTTAGCCAACCGGCAATTGCTCCCACTTTCAGATATTTCGGCTTCAGCGCATTGAGCAACACCGGGCCGAAGGGCCGGACGGGTATGTGTTTTCGCGCAGATGAAGCGATGACCAAGCCGGGAGAAAACACCGCTTTGTCTGGAGTCGTTTCCAGCATTGCCGGGCCGGCGTTTTCAAGTATGTCCACCAAGGGAATGAGCGGAACTTCATCTTTCGATATGTCAGTATACTGGGAAAAATCTCTGTAGCTGCCGTTGGAATCAGTTATGTGTTTAACCAGCGTGTCCGTAAAATTTTCCTGATTTATTCGTTGAGCATTGTTTATTTGGTGAAATGCCGCTTTTTGTACCGGCTCAGGATAAACAGGCAAATCATCATCAGTTGTGCCTGGTTTTGTATGCGAAGTATATGGCCGTGTGAATGTTTCCTGACCCGGAACCCTGACATAAATCGTTTGCCACACCGTGTCCGTTCGAATGATTGGCAGGGCTGGCTTTAGCGAAACTATTGTTGCCTGCAAACCAGATAGCCGGGTTTCCAGTTGCCGCATAGCCATGCGGTTTTCCCGGTTCTGTTGCCACCATAGCGCATTACTTGCCAATAGCGTCAGCAGCAATAACAGCAGCGGCGCCCACAATTGCCGGCGTTTGCGCGATTGTGGCGGCATCGTTTGGTCCAGGCGTTGTGCCAGGGCAGCCCAATCGTCTTCCCGGTGTTGAGCGGATGGCCGCAAGGCTGCCATTTTTTCTTTAAACAGGTCAAAAAAACTCTTTTCAGCCATATCTTTTTGGTAAATGGTCGGTCATCATTTGTTTTAGTTTCGTTTTCGCCTTGGAGAGATTCGATTTGGACGCGCCAATGGAAATCCCAAGCGTTTCCGCAATCTCCGCATGCGAAAATCCTTCCAGTGCGAACAGGTTCAGCGTAAGCCGGTAAGCGGGCGGCAGCTTTTGCACCAGTTTTAACACGTCCTCGGCCGCCATTTTTGACAAAAAATCATCCTCGACGGAAACATCCAGCCCTTCCGGGAGATCATAAATGATCAAATCGCTCTGGCGGCTCTTGTATCGGTTAATGGCCGTGCGCACTACGATAGTGCGCAGCCAGGTTGCGAAAGCAAAAGCGGGGTCGTATCGACTTATGCCGGTAAAAACCTTTAAAAATGCGTCGTTGACAACTTCGCGCGCCTCCTCTTCATGGGCACAATATGGCAGCGCTACCGACAGGGTGTAGCTATAAAAACGTTCGTACAAGGCCCCTTGACTGCGACGGTCGTTGTTCAGGCAGCCGGCAAGGAGCTCATTTAACCCTTCATTATTCACCTCTTCAAATATTCAAATAAAGTGCCGCTTTGGTTGCCCGGTGAATGTATTTTCTCAAAAGTTTTTTCAATTGTTACCGGGCGGCTCATAAGTAAGTAGCCTTGTGCTGTTCGTTTAAAAATCGCGGAACTGATTACATTTACAAAAAATTTCGTTTGTGGAACTCCTTGTCATCCTCCTCTTAACCGCCCTGAACGGTTTTTTTTCGCTTTCGGAAATCGCGCTCGTTTCCACCAATAAGGCACGACTCGATCAGCTTGCCGCAAAGGGTAACCGGCGCGCGCGGATCGCGTTACGATTGCTTGAACGGCCTGAACATTTTCTCTCCGCCGTGCAGGTGGGCATCACGCTGATCGGAGTGGTATCCGGCGCTTTCGGCGGCGTGGCGCTGGCCGACGACGTGCGGCCGATGCTGGAACAGGTTGCCTGGCTGCGACCGTATGCGTCACAAATCAGCCTGGTCCTGGTAGTCGGACTGATCACTTACCTGACTATCGTATTGGGAGAACTGGTGCCCAAAACGCTTGCGCTGAACAATCCAATGCGGGTCAGCCTGGCCGTGGCGCCTGTAGTAGCCTTGTTTACCCGTTTCACCTATCCGGTGGTGTGGTTGTTGAGCACCTCTACAAAAATTGTACAGAAAATATTGTTTATCAAGGAGAAGCGGGAGCAACCCGTTTCGGACGAAGAGCTGAAGATGATGCTGAAAATTGCCCGGCAGCAGGGTGTAATGGATCAGCAGGAAATGGAACTGCACCAAAACCTGTTTCGTTTTGCCGACCGCAAGGCCAGCCAATTTATGACGCACCGCGGCGAACTGATGTGGATCGACGCGCAGGAAACGCCGGAGGTCATCGCCGCTGAAATCCGTGAACATCCCTTCAGCAAATATCTGGTTTGCGACGGCGACCTGGATAACCCCATTGGCTATATACCCGCAAATACCTTCATGGAATCATATGCGCAACCAGGCTTCGATCTGCGCAAAGCCATACATCCCGTGGTGCTGGTGACGCCTAATTTACCCGCAATCAGGATTCTCGAACTGCTGAAAAAACACCGGGAATATTTTGCCGTCGTCATCGACGAATTCGGCGCCGTGCTGGGCATTATTACCCTGTTCGACATTACCAAAAGTATCCTGGGCGACCTGCCTTCCCAGGAGCCGGACTACTTCCCCAGCGTGACCGAACGCAGCGACGGCAGCTTCCTGGTAGACGGCATGATGCCCATCGACGAATTCGCCGACCGCTTCGAATGTGAAACAGCCAGCCTGCACCGCGAAGACTTCGCCACCATTTCCGGCTTGCTGCTCGACCGGTTCGGCGGTATTCCCAAACCGGGGGAAGCGGTACTTTTAGATCATTTCAATATCGAAATAATGGATATGGATGGGGCACGGATCGATAAAATTTTGGTGAAGCGAGCGCTGCCAGGCTGAGGGTTTGAATGCATCCGAAGGGCAAAATGTAGCGTATGCAATCGTTTTTGCAGTTGTATAAAACTTCCCCTAATTTTGTAAAAAAAAGAACGACAAATGGAAAGCGTGGCGCTTGCAACTCAAACATCAAAAAAGCAAAGAATACCGGCCTTCCTCGTCAAAGAGGAATTGGACGGCGTGTTATTATATTACAAAGGTTACCGGGAAGTTTTAAAGGGCAATAAAAAACTGGAAGACATAATGCCGTCAAGTGGAATACATGCCTTGATTGTCACCTACCTGACCTTATTGCTGGGCGCGCGGCTTGATCATTCCCTTTACCGGGTGCTCACCGGCGAAG
>CALEYM010000149.1 GCA_937926185.1 uncultured Bacteroidota bacterium
TTCAACGGCCAGAACGGCACGGTGATCGCCGGCCAGGGCTTCGAATTGTACCAAAACCAGCCCAACCCGTGGGTGAACAAGACGCAGATCGGTTTCTACCTGCCGGAGGCGTCGGAAGCCACGCTGACGGTGTTCGACGAGACGGGCCGCCTGCTGTACGGCACAACGGGCGACTTCGGCAAAGGCTACAACATGTTTAACCTGGAACGTGAATTGTTGAATACTACCGGCCTGTTGTACTACAAGGTGGAAACGCCGACCGACAGCGCCGTAAAGAAGATGATACGCAATCAGTAAATCGAATAATTTTCATGAGAGAATTTTGGTGGCGCCCAGTAAAGTCTGGGCGCCTTTTTTTGCAAAAAAGATATGCTGTTCGTATCTTTGCCTGTCAAATCAAACATTGTATCAGGCAAGGTTTTTGCCAAGATGTTTGAAAATATCGTTTTGCCCACCCGTTTTAAAATATCGATCCTCTGGTTATGGGTGGTATCGCTGCTCGGCGCTACCGTGGGGATCAGTGTGCATCAGATTTACTGCTACTGCGTCGGCAAAACCACTTTTTCCATTTTCGATGAGGCGGCAGACGCCTGTGCCATACAGGCTGCCCTGCCCATTCAGGAAGCCTGTTGCAGCAGCGATGCGCCTTCCTGTTGTTCCGGCGACTCGGATGGGAATACGCCCGATCACAGCTGCACCAAAAAGACGGTAAAAGTCTTCCAGTTGAAGACTGAATATTTGGTGGTTCATCCCCTGGACAAGGTTTTTGAATTTCCCGTTTGGGCCGATGAATTCCCGGAATTCCTGAAATTGTACCGTACTGTTATTTGCGAAGCGGCTCCGCTCAACAAGGCGCCACCTGAACCGCCGCCGCCGCTCTCCGGTCGCGCCATTTGCCTGCGCCACGAGACTTTTCTTTGTTAGTTTGCTGATTTCCAATGCTTTTACTCCCGGAGTGTGCTCCGCGGAGATTTTGTGTTTTATTGAAAATTTTGAAACTAAAACAATGAAAAGTTACGCATTTTTATTCATCATAATGCTGGCGCCTTTACGCATTTTAGCCCAGCAACCCCAACTTTCCAAAACCATCTACGGCATTGTCACCAACGAAAAAGAAGAACTGCTCATCGGCGCCACGGTGCAGTGGGCCGACACCAAACAAGGCGCTATCACCGATACCCTGGGGCGTTTCTGGCTGCCCCGGCGTGACAGTGAAGCCGCGCTGACCATCCGTTATGTGGGGTACGATCCGGCCCAGGTGAGCGTGTTGCCCGGCGAAGACAGTCTGTGGATTGAAGTGAAAGGCGTGGTGAAATTAAAGGAGGTGACCGTGGCCGCCCACGGTTTCGACAATAAAGTGTCCACCCTCGAAACGCGCAATATCGAAAGTATCCATCGCAACGAACTCCGCAAGGCGCCCTGCTGCAATTTGTCGGAAAGTTTTGAAACCAACGGCGCCGCCGACGTCAGCTACGCCAACGCGCTCACCGGTGTCAAGGAAATCCAGATGCTCGGCCTGCGCGGCATTTACAGCCAGTTCATGCTCGAAAACCGGCCGACGATGGGCGGTATTGCCACGCCTTTCGCTTTCGAATACATTCCCGGCACCTGGCTCGACGGTATCCAGCTGGCCAAAGGCGCCAGCACGGTAAAAAACGGTTTTGCCGGCATTTCCGGACAGATCAATGCTGAAATCGTCAAACCGCATTCCGACAAACCGCTTTTTGTCAACGCTTTTTCCTCCACGGAAGGCCGCGGCGAACTCAACGTGCATTTGAATAAAAAAGGCAAAGGCAATGTGTCGAACGGCCTGCTGCTGCACGGCAGTTTTGTGGACAACGAGTGGGACATGAACAACGACAATTTTTACGACGCGCCCAACCGCCACCAGTTGAACGGCTTGTACCGCGCATTTTACGAAGGCCCGAAAATGTGCGCCCAGTTCAACGTGCAGGCCCTGACCGACCGCCGGCAAAGCGGTCAGATGCGTCCCATCGAAGGGATACCGGGCCTGTTTTCCGTGGACCAGAAGAACGACCGCGTCGAAGTGTGGGGCAAAATGGGCTACGAAGGCCTCGGCGGCAAACCCTACAATCAGCTCGGCAACATGTTGTCGGCTTCCTGGCACCGGACGGAGGCTGTTTATGGCCGGAACAACTACGATGCCGTGCAGCGATCGTTGTACTGGCAAACGCTGATCCAAACGATCATCGGCACCACCGACCATAAATTCGTGGTGGCGCCATCGCTGCAGTACGACGACATCGACGAAAACGTGATACAACACGATGCCGGCAACGAAGTCCGGTTTCGCCACGACCTTAGCCGCACTGAAATCGTGCCGGGCACGATGCTGGAATACACTTACAGCCGGCCCAACCTCGACATGGAAATCCCCGACCTGGTACTGGTGCTGGGCGCCCGGGCCGACTGGAACAGCCGCTTCGGCTGGTTGTTTACCCCGCGCATGAGTTTCAAGTACAATTTCAACACCGAAAGCGTGGTGCGCCTCTCCGCCGGCCGCGGCTACCGTTCGGCCAACCTGATCGCGGAAAACATCAGCGTGCTGGCCAGCAACGACACCCTGCATTTCGGCAACAATCTTGGCCTGGAACAAGCCTGGAATTACGGCGTGAATTATACCCAAAACTTCAAAATCGCCCGCCGCGACGGCAGCTTCAGCGTCGACCTGTACCGCACCCACTTCGACCGGCAAATCCTCGTGGATGTAGATCAGTCGCCCACCAACGTGTTTTTCTACAACGTGGATGGCAAGTCGTTTTCAAACAGTTTTTTGGCGACGCTGCAATACAACCCGCTGCCCGGCCTCGACGTGAAACTGGCCTACAAGTGGAACGACGTGCGTGCCACCTTTGCCGACGGCCAATTGAAAACCCTGCCGCTGGTGGCCAAACACCGCGGCCTCGTCACGCTGGACTACACCACGCCAAACAAAAAATGGATGTTCAATACCAGCGTCCAGATCGTGGGCCCGCAGCGTCTGCCCGACAATTCGAAGGTGCCGCACGAATATACCCACGGCTTCCCGGCCAACAGTCCGACCTTTGCGATCTGGAACGCACAGATCACCCGCAGCTGGAAAAAATTTGAAATTTACGTCGGCGGCGAAAACCTGAACGGCTACCAGCAACACGAAGCCATCATGGCCGCCAACGAACCCTGGAGCCCGTACTTTAACGGCGCGCAGATTTGGGCGCCAATGATGCGGGGTGTGGGGTATGTGGGTGTGCGGGTGTCGCCGTCGGGGTTGTAGCCCCCCGGAGAAGGGACAACTATTGTTAAGACTGCCGAATTCGGGATGATCCAAGATTAATCGTCCACCAAATTATCTCAACAGCGTCACATCCCCCACCAACCTCCCCGCCACGCCCCCGCAATCTGCCTCCAAAATCCATACGTACACATCTGTCGGCGCCGGCTTGCCATCCGCGGTGCCGTCCCATCCGGCTTTCGGGCCGGCGCCGAGATAGATACGTTGTCCCCAGCGGTTGTAAATCTGCAGGCTTAATATCTGTTCGAATCCTTCGTACGGCACCACTTTAAACACGTCGTTGTTGCCGTCGCCGTCGGGGGTGAAAGCATTGGGAACCAGGAGCCGTTGCGGATCGCAGGGCGGGAACAACAACACGCGGTATCCGACGGTGGCCGTGCAACCGTTATCGTCGGTGACGGTGAGCCGGTAAGTGCTGCTGCTGTCGGGGTGAACAATAGGATCGGGACAATCCGAGCAGCTCAGTCCGCCGGCCGGCGACCACTCGTATAGTGCGAAGCCTTCTTTGGCTTTCAATTGGATTTCCTGACCGGTTTCCAGGATCACCGTGTCGGGCACGGGCAGTTGCGGGGCAGGCGCGGCTTTTACAAAAACGCAGTGCGTGCTGTCGCAGCCCGAAGGGCTTACAAAATCGCGGCAAAGATTACCGGGTTTAGTGAACAGCGAGTCGAACACCAGCGTGGTATCGCCGGGGCAAAGGGGCCGGTTTTCGGTGCTGAGCGAGGGCGTCACGTGCAGGCGCACGAACAGAACGCTGTCGCAACCATTGGATTTTGGCAGGGTTTGCGTGTACAATCCCGGCTCTTCCGTCAGCGTGCCGAAAATTTGTACCGGTTTGCCGGCGCAAGTGTTCATTATGCCGAGATCGATGCTGTCGCTTTCCAGTACGGTGACCAATGCTGTACCCACACCCGTGCATCCGCCGGTAAATGTGACGGTTACGCTGTAGGTGGCAGTCGCCTGCGGTTGTACAAACTGAACGCTTGTCGTCGGGTCGGCAATACCCGGCCCCGACCATTGGTACGTACCGCCGGGTGTGGCTTCCAGGCGCGCGGTTTCGCCCCGGCACAGGGTTTGGCCGGGCGTTTCCAGGCCGATTTGCCCGCCCAGGCGTATGTTGAACCGGTGTTCAATAATGCAGCTGCCTGTATTTTCCTCCAGTATCAACGTCGTGACCGTGCCGGGCAGCATGCCGGCGCCGGGTGTGAACACGGCCTGCGCACAGTTCAGGCAGTTCAAACCACCGGGGGTAAGCCAGGCGTAGGTGTGGCCGGCTGTGCTGTCGACGCCTGTTTTGACCGGTAATATTTCGCATATACCGATGGCCGTGGTGGTAAATGCGTTGCCACCCAGGGGGATCGTCTGGTCGGAGCAGGCGCAGTTTTGTGCGGCTGGCACGAAGGCCAGCAGCCGGCAAAGATCGGCCGAGGTAATATTCAACTGACCGAACAACCCGGCGCTGCCGCCCGGGGCCAGTATTTGGTTGGTTTGTATCGTGGTCAGCAACAGGTCGCCGGCGTCTGCCTGGCCGTTCTGGTTTTGATCGAGGTAAAATTCTACCACCGGGTTTATGACCGTTCCGGCGCCGGCGTTTTCCAGCAAAGCGTTGAATTTCATCTGGTTATTTTGCCAAACCGGTTCAAAGTTTTTAAGGATCAATTCGGGGTTTTGTAAGTTTAGCGGTAAAATGGTTTCGCCGGTGGCCACAAATACGTCGCAGTTTTTTCCGGTGGAAGGACAAAACGCCTGGGCCTGTTCGCGGGTTTGCAAGACGATTGCCTGGTCGGCGCAGCCGGCCGCGCTGTCGTAACGGATGCTGAAGCGGAAACGCAGCGTGGCGCCGGGGCCCAGGTCAGACGGCATAGCCCAGCGCAGGGTTTTTCCGCCCAAGTCAGGCGGATCGGCCGGCGCGTTGGAAACGGGTTGGTAGGATCCCGCGACATAAGAAATACCCGGCGGCAGCAGGATATAAATACTATCGCCCGGCGAAGGCGCGGCGTTGCCGGAAAGCGTGACCGTCAGGCTGGTGGCGCCGCCGCAGGCTATGTTGCCGGGCGGGTTGGAAAAGTCCAGTTGCGCGCTGACGCCGTAGGTCGGTTCCAGGTCGCCGATCAGCACCGGATCGCCGGGTTTGCGGAGTGTGTTGGAGGCAATGCCGCAGGGCAGCCGCCCTTCGGCCTGGTAAACGATCTGCGCGTTGGACACGGCGCCGCATAAAGCCTCTACCCGGAACCGGATGCGGAAAGCGTTAAAAGGTTCCTTGTCGAAGCCTGCCAGCCCCACCTGCGCCAACACCTGCGAGGCGGCCTGCGGATCCCATTGGTACACATTGCCCGGCAGGAGCAGCGGATCGGGCAAAGGCAGGAACAGCGCCCCGTCGGGATAGGCCAGGCGGCTGGAGCCGGCCACCATACGCAAACCGGGCGGCAGTTTGACGGAAGGCGTTAAACCGTAAGCATAACCTGTGTTGGCGTTATACACGAGGAATTCGAACCAATCCGATGGCGCGCACATCGGTACCGGCGATGGTTCGTTTTCTACCACCAGTTCCAGTTCCGGGCGCTGGGGCCGCAATTCGATCAGGGTATCATAAATGCCGCACATATCGCCGGCGGGGTTGGTCACCGGCGAACAGTCCCAGCCATAGAATATTTTCAATTTTTCAGGTCCGCAGGAGCGGTTCCGGGCGATCAGTTGCAGGTATTCCTTGCCCGCGTCGCCGGAGGGCCAGACGCCGACCTGCCACAGGCCGCCCAGGCGGGGCACCGTTTGGCCGGAAGGCATGTATTGCAATTGCGGGTTTTCCAATGCGCCCTTGTCGTCGATGGACAGCCAGGTGTTTTGGGCGGGATAGTTGCCGTAATTGGACAACGACAGGTTGAGTACCACGAGATTCAGTTGCAGATCGACCGCGAGCGCCGGCGGTTCGAGTCGCAATCGCGGACTGCCGTTCTGGTATCCGTTGAAGTTGGGGAAGGAATAATTCGACACCGGCGGCCAGTGAAAACACGCATTGGGGTATTGCACTACCAGGTTGGTGGTAGCAGAAGCATTGTTGGCATAATTGCAAAATGGCCCGAACGTCGATTCAATTTCCCAGAAAAAGCCCTCGTCGAGCGGTTTGTTGAAAAAGGGGCTCAGGTCGGGCCGGAAATAGTCATCCTGCAGGACAGGCGTCAGGATTTGTTCGCCGAACAGGATTTTGTTGTCCTGCAAGCGCAAATACTTCAGGCGGGTGTCGAGCAGAGGCACTCCCAGCGGCAAGCGTTGGGTGTAATCCAGTACCGCGGCCAGCGGGCGCACTTCGAAAGGGAACATATTGCCCCGCGCAATGCGCAGGGAAAAGTGGAAAGGAGAAAGCGGTTTGGCGTTTTCGCAGGGCAGGATGGCGTATTGCGGTTCGAGGATGTCCTGGCGATAGCCGGAAAATTGCAGTAATTCCGGCGGCAGGCAAAACGGTTGTTTCCAGGCATAAACATAAGCGGGCGAACAGATCGCGCTGCGGAAATTGACCAGGGGCGGTATGACGTCGGAAGGCGGCACGAAGTTTTTGGTGAGTTTGTAATCGGCTATAAAAATCAGGGTATCGCCGGCGTGCAGGGCTGTCGTGCCGGCGGGCAGGCATCCGGCCGGGGTCAATGTAAAATGGTGAAACATGGAAGCGACCTGGTCGCGGATGATGTAAGGGCGGATGTTGGGCTCGGCGATGGTAAACAGGTGCAGGTCCGATTTTATGGCGGGCTTGGGTATGTCGCACTCATATTTTTGGCCCGTGGCGCCGATTTTCAGGATCATACGTCCGCCGATATATTCCGTGGTATCGTAATTGGTAAAGCCCGTTTTAGTGGCGGACAACAAAAAGCTGTCGCCGTCGGCCACGCCAAAATCGCCGGCCCAGGATTCGTGGAACTGGCGGTATTTCAGGATGTTGAGGGCGCCCTGCAGTACCGTTGCTTTCACTTCTGTACGCAGCGTATCGCAGGTAAGAAATCGGTCGCGGCGGATTTTGGACAGGGTAGGGGAGGCATTGCCGTCGGCCACGCGGTCGTCGTTGTCGTCGCGCAGGCCCAGGTTGAGCCGGTAAGCGTCGTATTCGACGGAAACAATATCGGGAAAACCGCCTTCCCCTCCTGAACCGCCGCCACCGCCACCGCCGCATACATCGTCGACCGAGAGTATAAATTCATCGCAGGCCGACACGGCGCAATCCGGGTGGGTATCGGGCAAGGGCAGGATGTGCGAGCGGACGTCCACCACCAATTCGCAGGCATTGCAGGCGGCTGCCGGAGGGAAAACGATATAGTCGGCCCCCCGCGGCGGCACGTTTGGCAAGGAAAAACAGGGCAAATCCGGCCCGCACACGTAGCGCAGGCAAAGTTTGCTGAAAACCGAATCCTGGTTGAAAGGCAGCGAAAACCGGAGCCGCACTGTGCTGAAACTATCCGGACTTACCGTATTTTCCACCGAAAGCGGCGTTTTGCCGCCCATCGACTGAAAACAACCGTCTTCCCAGTACAAACCTTTCGGCAAATAGAATTCCACCTGCAAAATACCGGTGTTTTGCAACAATAAACCCGACCTGATCCAATAATCGAGAGAATACACGGTGTTATTTTTCAGGCAATTGTCGAGATTGTAATACACTTTTGCCTGGGGAAGGGTATCCCGGATGTCGGCCGGGGCAAACTCAAAACCGCCGCTGAAAAATTCTCCGTCGGGGCAAATTTTCGGATAAGTATAGGCCGCGCCGAAACGGGCGTAGGTAGACAGGCATTTAGCCTGACAGAAGTAAGTGTGAAATCGCAGGCGCAGGGAATCGCCCGGCGGGATAGCCGGCGTTTGCAGGCTGATAAAGCGGTAAAAACCGTTTGTATTGCATGCCGGCAAGGGCTGCTGAATACCGCCCGTCGGAATATGCGGCGTCCAGCCGGCGCCCGTATTCACTTCGAAGGAGTGGTAGCTCATGCCCAGCAAGAGCGAATCGAGCGCCCGGAAACTGAGTTCGACATATTCTGCCGGGGCCTGGCCTTTATTGACGATAAGCAGTTCCTGCACGGCGGGCCATTCGCCGCAAAGGTTTTGGGGTGGCGCGTAAATGGGGTAAAATTCCAGGTTTGGATTCAGGGTGGTTGGTTTGATGTTAACGGCGGCTAATATGGAGTCGGCCTGGCATAAGTTGCCGTCACAACCCCAGGATACCAGAATATTGGAGGGATTGAGTATTGGCCCGCAATCCCGGATCGTGATTTTTTCGGTCAGGATCACTTCTTCGCCGAATTCGAACAGCGCGTCGCCGTCGCCGAAGGCGGTGAAAAAACTGCCCGGCACATCGGCTTCGAAAGTGCTGTCGGTAGGATTTGTCCCTGCCACGCCATTCAGGTCAACGGTAATGCCCGGTTTGTATTCGTCGCTGAAGCGCAGTGCCGGAATAGCGCCTTGCCGGCTGTTGCGCAGCCTGATCGCGCGGGTCAGGGTTTGCCCTTTCATGCCGTTGAGTACCGGCGGATTTACCTCCGTTATCAACAACAGGCCCGTTTCCACGGTGTATATCTGTGTGGTAGCTTCCTGGCTGCCGCCGTTGTATTGGACGGTGACAACGTTGGTGAATATCTTTCCCGAATTGATCGCGGCAATGGCGGCACAGCTTGCTTTCAGGGTGATGGCAAAAGTTTGTGCGCCGCCGCCGGGCAAATCCGCCAGGCCGAATACCGGCGCCCCGGGGTCGGCGATATTGTTTTCCGCGGCGTTGATGACTGAACCCGTTTGATATTCGATGCCAGCGGGCAAATTTACCCGCGCGTTCAGCCCCGTGACAGGAGCCGCCTGGTTGTTTTTTATCGTCACAGAAAATGATGCCGTACCGCAAACGGTCAGGCCGGCGGGGTTTTGAAAGGTGATGCTCAGGGTTTGGGAGCGGAGGGCGGCGCCCGGCGTAAACACGCAAAGGAGCAGGGCAAGGCAGGGCAGATGTTTGGGCATGGAGGTTACTTGTTTTTATGATTGGTATAACGGGCTGAAAAGTAAGGATAATGTTGAGGCCATTTATCATAAAAACATTCGTATCTGGCTATATTGGAAACAACTTACTTTTTTTCTACCTCCGCGGCCCTTGATTTGGATGAAAAGATTGACAAATTGTTGGAACGCCTGAAAAAACACAAGTACGCATGTCCCAAGGCTTCCTCCTGCCACTTCATTTCGCTCCTCGCGTCATCTCCCGTTTCCCCGGCGGCCCCTGCAGCCGCTCCACTTCGAATCCAACCTTTTTTAGCGTACGTTTCACATCGCCCTTGGCGCAATAGGTGACCAGTACGCCTTCCGGGTTCAGGGCCGCGTACAAGCGGGCAAAGATCGTTTCCGTCCAGAGTTCCGGCTGGGCTTGCGGGGCGAAAGCATCGAAATAGATCAGGTCGAAAGCATTTTCACCGGGATGAAAGTCTTCCAGGCGCGCGCGGTGTTTGGTAAAAGTGAATTGATCGGAAAGGCGGTGGGGTTTTTCCCAGGCGCCGCGGTGGAGCCTCAGGAAATCGGCATGGCGTTCGGGCGCCCGGAGTTGGGCGGCAAAATTGAAAACGGCCGCTTCTTTCAGAGCCAGCGGATACGCTTCAACGGCGACATAGCGGACGCGCAGGTTGCGTTTTTCCGCTTCCAGCCAGGTCATAAAGGCATTCAGTCCGGTACCAAGCCCGATTTCAAGCAAGTCAATTTCCCGTTGCACCGCGGCTTTATAGCGTAGCCCGGCGTCGATGAACACGTGCGCCGATTCGGTAACGGCGCCGTATTTCGAGTGATAGGTGACGCCGTAACGCTCGGAGTACAAGGAGTGAGAACCGTCGTCGGTGGTGATGAGTGCCATTGGCGCGATGTGGTGCTTGCTGCGCAAATATATCTTTTTTCACGGAGGTATGGCGACCGGCCGTCTTCGGCGGCACTGAAATTATACCTGGCAGAAAGTAGTATTCAAAAAATAACCTGTCAATTCCCCTGCGAATGCATAAATGAATGAAATTCCAGACCTTGGCCAAACTTTTAACCGCAGTTTGCCAAATTGCTGCATCCATGATGTACCGCCATTTATACATTTTCTGCCTGTTGTATTTGCCGGTGGCGCAAAAAAGCCATGCCCAATGCAACCCCTTTTCCCCCCATCCCCTCAGCCCTCGCCCGGCCAATTACACGATCCGCGTCGCACTCGACGACCGTGCTAAAACCATCGACGCCACGCAAACCGTCCGGTTTACGAATCACTCGCCGGCGCCTATTCAGGAACTGCGGTTTTACCTGTATTTAAATGCTTTTAAAAATACGGAATCCACGTTTTTAAAAGGAACGACCAAACTGTTCGGCCAGGATTTCACCAGGCGCGGCCCGGACGAATGGGGTTGGGTCAACGTGGATAAACTGGAACGTGAAACGGACGGTGCGAAAACCGATTTGTCCGCCGGTATGCATTACGTCCAACCCGACGATGGCAACCCCGCCGACCAAAGCGTGCTGGCCGTGCCGCTCGACAATCCGCTCCTGCCCGGCCAAACCGCCGTGCTGCACCTGAAATGGCGCGCCAAAATGCCCAAAACGATCGCCCGCGCCGGTTACAGCCGAGATTTTTACCTGTTTTGCCACTGGTTCCCGCAGTTGGGCGTTTGGGAACAAAATGCCGGGGGCGGGTGGGACTGGAACTGCCACCAGTTTATGCGCCGAACGGAGTTTTATGCCGATTTCGGCGTGTATGACGTATTTATTACAACGGATAAAAAATTTGTCCTGGGCGCCTCGGGCTGCCTGGTGAGCGAAAAGCATAATGGAAACGGTACCCTCACCCGGCATTATCACGCGGAAGACGTGATCGATTTTGCCTGGTCGGTGTATTCGCGATTCCGGGTGATCGAAGACCGCTGGCGCGACGTGTACATTCGCTTGTTGTTGCCGCCGGAGCACGCCGCCATGGGGCCGCGGTACCTCGGCATCCTGCAATTCGCTTTTGAATACATGGATCGCCACGTCGGCAAATACCCCTATCCGTCCCTGACCGTGGTGGACCCGCCCTTTCACGGCCTGCGCTCCGGCCTGATGGAATACCCCACGCTGATCACCGTGGGCACGATGTACGGCATGCCGGAAGGCGCGCGTACTTCAGAATCGCTTTTGGTGCACGAGTTCGTACACCAGTATTTTATGGGTATGCTGGCATCCAATGAAAAAGAAGAACCCTGGCTCGACGAGGGCTTTGTGACGTATTTTGAAGACCGGATCATCGACGCGGCTTACGGCGACAAACATGCCCTGGTAGACCTGGCCGGCTACCGTTTCGATAATCGCGAACTGACCCGCCTGGAATATACCACCATGCGCAATCCCCGCGAAGGCGCCCCGGCCCGGCCGGGCTGGTTGTTTTCCGACCAGAACTACAAACCCTTAGTATACAGTAAAACTGCCGCGGCCCTGCGTACGGTGCAATTGCTCGTCGGAGACGCAACCATGGACCGCATCCTGCAAAACTATTTCGAACGCTGGAAATTCAAACATCCGCGCGGACGCGACTTTATGGCCGTTCTGCGCGAAGAATTAATGGCCGAACCCGATACGGCGTTTACAGGGCGCGTGTACGGCTTGTTTGAAACGGCTGTTTACGGCACGGCGGTGCTGGACTACGCGGTCACGCAAATTTCCAATGAAAGCCTGCCGGCTGCGCAAGGCGTGTTTGGCAATAACGCCACGGGCCTGAGCTATCGCGACGGCAGCGGCCCGCAACCGCTGTTGTCGAAAGTGGAAGTGCAGCGCAAGGGTGACCTAGTATTCCCGGTAGAACTCCTCGTAACCTTCGAAGACGGCAGCACCCAAACGTTGTACTGGCCGGGCGGGGAGGGCCGGCACGTGTTTGAGTTCAGCGGCCCGGCCAAAGTCATTTCCGCGCAAATCGACCCTCAATATAAAATCGCGCTCGACACTGACCTCAACAACAACAGCCTCACGCTGCAGCCCGGCACCGCCCCGCTTTGGAAATACGCGGCCAAAGCGGTGTTTTGGATCCAGAATTTATTACAAACGGTCAGCCTCCTGGTGTAAACGACAAATAATGCAATGACGAATTTCCGCAATACCTTTTTTCGCGGTTTCACCACGGGCCTGCAGCAATGGCGCATTGTGCTTACCGTATATATCTTACAGTTATGCCTGGCTTTCACCGTGGGCATGCAGGTGTACGAAGTGCTGGAGGCTTCCATTGGCCGTTCGCTGGAGATCAATAAACTGCTCCGGCAATACGACCACACCGTGATCGCCGATTTTTTGAATGTGCATGGCGCGTCCATTACGCCGCTCATCGGTCAGTTGCGCTGGTTGCTGTTGGTGTGGTGGTTGTTTTCGGTTTTCGTCAATGGCGGTATGTTGTATTGCGCCGCATTTCCGGGGCAAGCCTCCTGGCGCGCGTTCTGGCAGGGCGGGTCGGCCTATTTTTTCCCTTTTTTAAAATTTGCCCTGTTTTTTCTGGCGCTGGCGCTGGCATGGACGGTTGCAGTTTGGCTGCCGGTGGCCGCAAATATGGAATCCGCTTTGGAAAACCTGCCTTCCGAGCAATATGTGGCGTGGGGCGTGTCAGGCATAGCGGTCATTTGGCTCGCCGGATTGGCGGTGTTGCTCGTTTGGTCGGCGCTCAGCCGTTTGCAGTGCCTGCAACGGGGTACGCTATTTATGAATAGCCTGAAGCTTGGCGGGCGGTTGTTTTGGCATAAAAAGACAAAGATGCTGGGCTTGCTGGCCGGATTTGCGGGTTTACAATTGCTGATAACAGCGGGTTACTGGTTGCTGGAATCGTCCGGCGGCATGACTTCGCCCTTGTCGGTGCTTGTGTTTTTCGGGGCGCAACAACTGGTGGCGTTTGGCGGGATACTGATCCGGCAGATGTGGTATGGGGGGATGGCGGTGGCTTGAATGCCCGCGACTGCCATCTTTAATTTTTCCGGCGTTTGACGATAATTCGGCGCGCCGCCTTGCTGATAAGCCGCAATCAAACCTTCTTTGCCCGGTTCGCCATATTTTATTTTGCTAAAATGCCCGGATTGTCCAGCTGCCTGCCCATTCCTCCTGCAAGCCTGGAAAAAAAATAGAAAAAATTTTGATCTACCTGTTTGCAAAATCAAAACTCGTCGTACCTTTGCGCCCGCTTCGGAAATGAGGGGACAAAAAACAGGCGAGTGAAATCGGATTTCTGAAATGTCAGAAAATTTTTACCCGAAAATATTTGAAAATGTCCAACCGAAGTTTG
>CALEYM010000150.1 GCA_937926185.1 uncultured Bacteroidota bacterium
TAAAAATTATTCTAAATTTTTTGCGCTATATTTGTTGGTCTCAACTGCGCGGGCGAACATTGTGAGGAATTTCCCATCAACATAAGCGACGAGCCGTATGTCCGATTAACAAAAAAACCGGGTATATGGCTTTTTAATTTGTTCTGCTCTCCCGCACCCGAACGTGCAGCGCATTCTGTTTTAACCTTAACAATGCATAACCATCAGGCCATGGCAAAGAAAACGAAACCGCCTTCCTCATCTGCTACACCTGCCCCGCCAACCGTGGGCGATTTACTCATCCATTACCTGAAACTGGAAGGCGTTGAACACGTGTTTGGTATCCCCGGCGGCGGTTTAATGCATTTTTTGGTGAACCTGAAGGATAATGTCGGCAAAATCGACTACATCGTGTGCCGGCAGGAAACCGGGGCCGCATATATCGCGGACGGCTATTACCGCGCCACGGGGAAAATAGGCGTGGTGGTGGTTACTACCGGGCCGGGCGCCACCAATGCGCTCACCGGCGTGATGAATGCGCAAGCCGACGGGTCGGCCATGATGCTGATCAGCGGCGAGGTGGACGAACAGTTCTATGGTAAAGGTTATTTACAGGAAGGCGAAGACGCCACCCTGGATATCAAGGCCATTTATGCCGCCGCCGTCGGATACAGCAGTTTGATTTCCAGCGGTTCGAATGCCGAAACGATTGTAAAACAGGCTTTCCGCGACGCGCTCGCCATACCGCGGCAGGCGGTTCACCTGAGTTTGCCCGTAAACGTTGTGGTTGAGCCCTTGTCCGATCCCGTCCTGTCCGCAAAAACCAGCGCTTACCGGGTCCATTCGAAAGGCGCCCCCCCCGATGAAGTGGAAAAGGCAATGACCTCCTTACTGGCCTGCAAACGTCCGCTGTTATTTTTGGGTAACGGCTGCCGGCAGGCGTTGAATGATGGAGATACCTATCAGAATTTATTAAAGTTTACGGAAACGTACGGGATTCCCGTTATGACCACGGCCGACGGCAAAGGGCTGTTTCCGGAGAACCATGACCTGTCGCTGCGGGTGTACGGGATAGCCGATTGTATGTGGCCTTATTATTATCTTACCTCCCAAAATCCGGCGTATGACGGCCTTATGATCATCGGGTCGGCCATGGGCGAATTGTCGACCAACTCCTGGCTGCCGTTATTGGCGCCACAAGGCGCCGGCGCGCCGTTTATTCAGGTGGACATCAACCAGAAAATTATCGGCCGTTCTTTTGAAGTTACCCATGGCATCGTGGGCGAAGCCGGAGCTTTTATCAACGATCTGGCACGTTTGATGCCGAAATTCCCGGCGAATAAAACCGCCGTAAATGACCGGAAAAAAGCGATAGCCGGTATAAAAAAACAAAGCCCGTTCACCGACCCGGCTTCCTACAACTCGACCAAAACGCCCGCTCATCCTGCCGCACTGATGCGGGTATTGCAAAACACCCTTCCCGCCAAAAGCAAAATTTTTATAGACGCCGGCAACTGTGTCGGATGGTCGGTGCACTATCTGTCCGTACAGCGGCCGGCCGCCATCTTTACCTCCCTGTCTATGGGCCCCATGGGTTTCGGTGTCGGCTCCGTGATCGGCGGCAAAATCGGTTGCCCGGACCATACCTGTATCTGCATCACCGGCGACGCCGCTTTTATGATGAACGGCAGCGAGGTTTCAACCGCCCGGCAGTACAAGGTGGGCGCTATATGGTTAGTTTTGTTCGACAATAACCTCGGGATGGTAAGTCAGGGAATGGAACATTTTGCCCCCGACAAAAAAGACCCGAATATATGGGCCAGACTATATGAGTTGGGCAACCCCGACCTGGCCCTTTTCGCAAAAAGTCTGGGCGCCGACGCCTATACCGTGGACAAACCGGCCGACCTGGAAAAGATCATGCCCCGGGTACTAAAACGCGCCAATAAGGATAAGGTGCCCCAGGTCATCATCGCCAATATCGACAGGAAACCCATTCCGCCTTATTACAACCCGATTTACGGACCCAAAAAACCGCCGTCCAAATAATTTCCCGGCTATTTAAAATCTGAAAAAATACATGAAAAAGAAAAATTTGCCCGATTACGATATTGCCGTCGTTGGCGGCGGCGCCTCCGGCATCTACACAGCCTGGCGAATGTTGCTCGACGGACCGAAATACTCGGTCAAATTAAAAAAATGGCAACAGGAAAGGGGCAAACTGAAAATCGCCGTTTTTGAAGGAAGCGACCGGATCGGCGGACGCGTCCTGTCGGCCAAGGCGCCCGGACTGCCGCACGTGGTATGTGAAATCGGCGGCATGCGATACGTATCCTCCCAACAATATATCACGGCGCTCGTGGAAAACAAATTCAAGTTGCCCCGGCACGAACAAGCCGTGACCGAAAGCGCCAACATCGCCTTTTTGAGGGGTAAACGCCTGAAAGTGGGCGACCTCGGCGATCCGTCGAAACTGCCGTACAACCTGGAGCCGGATGAGATCAAGTGGTTGAAAGCGGGCAATACCGCCGATAATTTCCTGGGCTTTGCCGTGCAGAAAATATTCCCGGACATCACCAAATACAGTGGCGACAAACTGCGGGCTTACCTCAACAAACAAAAAATAAACGGCGTACCCCTGTACAAAATCGGGTTCTGGAACCTCGTGGCTACCCAACTCAGCCACGAGGCATACAGCGTTGCCGTGACTACCGTCGGTTATGATTGCCTGGGCTTCAACACCAATGCCGTGGACGCGATTTGCGAGTATTTTGATTTTACGCCCGGCGTTAAATATTACCTGCTCGATGCGGGTTATGATTCGGTGATCTGGACGATGCAACAAGAGTTTGAAAAAGGCGGCGGCGACGTGGTCACCGGCAAATGGCTGGAAAGTTTTGACCAGGAAAAACTGGCGGATGGCAGCAAAGGCGTTAAGTTGCAGTTTAAAGACGACAAAAAAAAGCGCACCGCCAGGGCTATCGTACTGGCCATGCCGAAAAGAAGTATTGAACTGCTGGCGCAAAAAGGCCCCGTGCTCGACCCGGAAAAAGCCCCGCACGTCCGTTTTATGCTGAATGCCGTGGAGCCTATCCATCTGTATAAAATGTTTATCGCCTACGACCGGCCCTGGTGGGAAAAACAGGGGGTGAAAGAAGGGCGCTCCCTGACGGATATCCCGGTGCGGCAATGTTATTACTGGGGCGTGGAAAGCAGGCAAAAGAACGGCGACAAGAAAAACAACAACGCCATACTAATGGTGTACAACGACGCGCTGAGTTCCGATTTCTGGGGCGGATTGCGGCAAATACCCCTGGGCCCGGGCGATGTTAAAACCGAAGTATCCACGCACAAATTCAAACGGCAGAAAATGCCGTTTGCTGTCACAAAGGCCGCTCAAAATCCGTGGGACAAACAACTGCACGCCAACTGGAAATTATGCGAGGCGCCCAAAGCCATGGTGGAAGAAATGCACCGGGAACTCCAGATTTTACATGGCGTAACCAACGCCCCGGAACCGCTGGAAGCGGCATTTATGGACTGGGGCGACGACCCGTATGGCGGCGCGGTGCATTTCTGGAATCCCGGATATAACTCGACTAAAATACTGCGGGACATGATTCAACCTGTCGGCAATTTCCCCTGCTACGTCTGCGGCGAAGCGTATTCGACCGGCCAGACCTGGGTGGAAGGCGCTCTGCAGACCGCCGAACTCGTCCTGAGAAAATTCGATATTCCGGATCCAAAATGGCTCAATAAGAAATGAAAAACAATATACCGCGTATCATAGGCACAGGTTGGTCGGTGCCGGAAAAACTCCGCTATAACGATGATCCCATTTTTAACTGGTTGAGAAAAAATATACCCAACAGCGCACAAATGTTCGACGGTTACGATGTGAGGCATGTGCTGCGGCCCAGGGAGGATTTGATGGACATCATGGTTCCCGCGGCGCAAATGGCCCTGCACAAAGCGGGAAAAAAACCGAAAGACATCGATATACTGATCGGATTGGGGTCTGTCAGCCCATATATTCAACCCAATGTTTTGTCGCTGTTACATCATCGGTTGGGCTTGCCCCCGAGCGCCTGGGTGATACCCGTTGGCAATGATTTTTCGAATTTTGCCTCCAGCCTGCTTTTCGCCGATGCGCTTGTTCGGGCCGGCAGGGCTGAAAATGTACTGATTTGCATCGGCTGTAACTGGACCCGGAATGTAAGCTATCACACCGCCCAGTCGATCAGTGCATCGGACGGGGCCGGTGCAGCCGTGGTTGCGATGAGCAAAGATGAATCGAAATGGTATGTGGCGGATCAGTGCACCGTAACCGCTTCGTCGTATTTCGGGAGCATGTACACGGATGGTTTAAAGCTGAAGGCCAGGCCGCCATTGGGCGGGTACAAGGAGGTCTATTCGCCCCATTTTTTCCAGATCACTAAAAAGGGAGCGGTGGGATTCAAAAAGTTTGGCGCGATAACTTCCCTCACGGCCGTAACCGATCTGTTGAAAAAGAATAACCTGACAGCGGCGGATGTTTCTTTTATGCCGCACCAGACCTCATCGGTATTGATCGATTACTGGGTTAAACACTTGTCGCCCAGGCCCGCGCAAGTTTTATCCACGATTACCAAATTTGCCAATGTTACCGTGGCAACACATTCGTTGAACCTGGCCTGGTATGAAGAAAACGGGAACATAGAAAAAGACTATATTTTGATGATGGCGCTCGGACCCGATATGCATTGCAATGCCATGTTGTTGAGGCGCCACTGATTCGATATGGAGGCGGCCGCCCAAACTCAAAACAGCGACCGCAAATACCGTACCTTCCCCGCCGCGCCCCATTCGGCATAGGCGCCAATGGCTGCCTGCAATGCCTGTTCGTGATCCAGCCCCAGGCGGCTTTGCATACGTGCCAGATGCTCGAAGGCCAGGCCCGCATCCTGGATAAATCCGGATTCCCGGGCTTTTTCCGCGGCCTGTGCGAACAGTTGTTCCGCATGGCCGGTCTGCCCCGTAAATCCTTCGCGGATTGCTTCCAGTAAAAGGGTTTTATGTAAAAAATTGGCCGGGCAAAGCTGCGACCAGGCTTTTATTTTATCGATACCCGTATTGGCTGCTTTCCTGTAATGATCTGCCGTTTCCCCTGTTGTTTCTGCCGCCCGGTATAAGGCCGCCAGCGTATAAAACTGCTCCAGGTCTATTTGTCCCGGTTGATTGGCAAAGGCCGGCAACAAAGGCAATGATTTTTCGCCCCAGCCGGTAGCTTCCTCCCAATTCCCGAAATGTGCGTTCAGTTTTAATTTCGACACTAGGTAGTAGGCTATCTGGTTATACAAGTCGGTATTGCATATACTGGCAATATCCTTTATCTCGTCATATTTTTCATCGGTGAGCGATGTATAGTCCGCGGTGCGGCCCTGGAAAGCCTTGGCCACCTGTTCTTCATGTATCAGGTGAAACGCCGCGTTCATCACCCGCTGGTTATTCCGTATAAAGTTGGTTTCCGCCGTCTTTATCACTTCGTCCAGCGGGATACCGGAAGTACTTTTCAGTATTACGGAAAGGGAAAGATTAAAACAGCCGAATACAATATCGCCCGATTGAAGGCCTGCCTCTGCGCCGGCAACAGGAAAGTGGAAAAGCGTTCTCAGCGGCTCTATCCATGGCGCAATAAACCAGCAATGAATAAAACTTACTCTGGACAACAGGGTCTGTTTATTTTTCTGATCAACCGCCAGCGCCAGGTTGCTCCATGCAAAAGCGGCGGCACTATCGCCCGTAAATGATTTATACAAAATGGCGTACATCGAATATACCTCCGCCGCATACTTCCCGTTGCCCTTTTCCAGGGTCAGGCGCAGGCAAATAATGGTGAGTAGCGCAAACAATTCCGCCTGCTGGCACTGGTAGGCAAAAGGACTGATTTCAAGGAGCATCCTGATAACCTGTTCCGTATTCTCATCATCCAGTTCTTTATGATTGATCAGACTTTCTATACTTCTGTTGGCCATCAAAGCGCCTATAGCCCCCATGTGCTCGCCGATTTTTGCGCCGATGGCGGCAGGCTCCCGTTCGATAGGCCGGTTCAATAATTTGACTCCCTCCAGGCCGACATCGAGCGCCTGTTTTACAAAACCCAGCTGAAACAGCCTGATGGCTTCCTTTTCAAGGTAGGCGGCGGCTTTACTTTTTTCGCCGGCTTCGTTCCAATGGTGCGCCAAACGCACGTAAAACGGGTTCAAATTGTCCTGAAAATTCTGCTCATACCATTCGGCGCTTTCGCGGTGCAGGTGCCGGCGCTGTTCGGCCAGCGTCATTTCGTAGGCGACCTGGGCAGTGGTGGTATTGTTAAAAAAATAACCCTCCAAATTATCCACCACGGTTTCCTGGATAAACCCGGATTGTTCTATCTCCTTCAGATAAACGGGCACCGACTGCCGGTCCGTTTCAATGGGGTAAATGCTGCTCACGATCTTTCTGCCGAACCGGTTGCCGACAACGCTGCCCACTTTCAGAGACAATTGAGATTCCTGCCGCAGCCGGTCGATCCGCCGGCGCACTGCCCCGCGAACCGTTTCGGGCAGCGACAACTCGTCGGGAACGATACCTTCCGCGAGTACGCAACGGTCGTTATCAACCACCAGTACGCCCTGCTCCAGCAGAGAGCCGGCCAGTTCGAGGCAAAAGAACGGATTGCCCCTGGCAATCCGTTTTACCATGCCGGAAACTTCCCCGGATATGGCGGTCACCTTCAACCTGGCACAGAGCAATTTTTCCTGATCGTCCTCGTGTAAAGGGTTTAAAACAATGGTTTCAGCGCCTTTTTCCATCAAATCTTTGACCTGCGGGCTGCCCTCCGTTTTTTGAAAAGACAACACTATGAGGCAGCCGTTTATCCCGGTATTTACCGTATGAATGAGTTGCCAGGAAAGTTCGTCCAGCCATTGCGCATCATCAATCACAATGGCCAAAGCTTGCTTTTGGGCCTCTGTCTCCAGTATTTCACGCAGGAATTCGTGCGTGGCCTGAACCCGCTGACTACCCGTGAGGTTTCTTATTTCTTCGCTGTCGGGAATATCGGTCTGCAGCACGGCGTTGAGCAAACTGGCCCGGCTGCCGTATTTGGCAAGGAGGGCGTCCTGAAGGTCAGGTGGAATTTTGCCCGATCCGGCATCCTCCAGGCCAAGCAGACCGGCAAACACGTCGCTCCAGGCGCCGTAGGGCGTGTTGCGTTCCACGGAATCGCCGGAACCCGAAAACATCCGTCTGATATCCGCATACTGCCGCGTTTTGAAGGCTTCCAACAGCATGGATTTCCCCATGCCAATTTCTCCTTCTACGATCACGGCGGCACGATCACCCGCGGCGACACGGTTGAATGTATCCACCAAACGGTCCAACTCGTCCTGACGGCCAATGAATGGCTGGATACCCGCCCTTTTTACCGACTCCGTTACCAGTCCGGTCGGCACATATAAAAAGACCGGTTCCGATCGCCCCTTTACTCTTTCCATTAGCGGGCCTTTGAAGTTTACGGCATTTCTGGCGGCGTTGCAGGTTTCCCGGTCGCAATAAATTTCATTCTGCTTAATTCCTGCCAGCCGGGCGCTGAGGTTCACCACATCGCCTATCACCGTGTATTGCCGCAGGCTATCATTGCCCAAAATGCCGCAATACGCCGGCCCGGTACTGACGCCGATGCTGTTTTCATATCCGGCGTTCTTCAACAAGCGGTGCAATTCAAAAGCCAGCCGCACCCCCCGCTCCGGGTTGTCGACATGAACGGACGGTGGGGGACCGAAACAGATCAGCATATTGGATTCCTTCTCGTCGAACCAAATTTGCTTGATTAAACCATTGTATTTGGATACAACGGGTTTGGAAAGCGCCACCGACTCGCGCAATTGGGTCAGGTTGAACGATGCATCCGAACTGTGGTTGGGCAGGCGGACAAATAAAACCGTGACCGGTCGTATTTCAGCAATCCACTTGAGCTTCTCCCGGTTGAGCGGGAAAGTGAGGGCGCCCGGTACAAATGATTTCAGTTCCTCCACGGTGCCGGGGCTCAGCTCGGGCGCGATCATTTCCGGGATTTCAGGATGGCGTGGCGCCTCTTCCAGGATCGATGCCTCGTGTTCAACCGGCAGCCGCTTAAGCGTTTTGTTGAGCAGGGAAAGCGCCGCATTGGAAATAAGCACCTTATTGGGCGCCCTGTTTTTGGCTACTAAACGCAGTTCGCTGAAAACATCGCCGGAAAAGCTGAGCAGCCGGTTGCCGCGCAAACCTTCCAGTTCGGTCATGCTCCACGGCCCAACCGATATCAGGGCGTGCAGGGAGAGCCGCTCGTTTTTATCGTCGGGGGTGTTTCTTTTTTGGATGATTTCGTGGGCGCAGGCCGCCGCCAGATGTACGGATTGCTCCGCCCCGGCTTTATCGCAGGGCCAGGCGGACATGACCCCATCGCCCGCGAAAAACAAAGCGTGCCCGCCGTATTTTGTTATGGTGTTTAATACAAAATCGTAATGATGGTGTAAAATGCCGGTGAGTTTTTCCACGCCGTAAACGGTACTTTTCATCAACCGGTTGCAGAGCGGTGAAAAAGTAACGATGTCAATCCACAATAAGGCCGCGTGATCTTCCGGGAGCGCATCGCCGATCTTTCGCGCCGGATTATCGGCATATTGCTTTCTCAGTACAGAAGGGACAAAACTGACTGCTAACTGATCGGATATGGTCATGGCAATTTTTATTCGTTTAAAACAAACACACGTTGCCTTTACGCAAACTGGCAGCGTTAAAGGCAACAAGTATGGTATTGACCACTACATTGTTTGAAACCGGATAAGGGCAGGAATCGGAGGAGGAAAAGCGCGGATTTGACCTTGCGAAAGTATTACCCTGTTCATTAGCAGCCAAATAATTGGCCAAAAGATTTCATCCGTTATTCATACCGCAGCGCCTCGATCGGATCGAGCCGGGCGGCTTTCATCGCCGGATAAAACCCTGACACCACACCCACGATCATGCACAGGGTGAGGCCCAGCAACATCCAGGCCCAGGGCACCAGGAAAGTGCCGCCGAGCAAGGGCGTCACGATGTTGCCCACCAGGATGCCCAGTAAAATGCCCACGATACCCCCGATTTGGCAGATGACTATCGCTTCTGTCAAAAACTGGGTCAGGATACTGCGGCGGGTAGCCCCGAGGGCTTTGTAGATTCCGATTTCGCGGGTGCGTTCGGTGACGCTCACCAGCATAATGTTCATCAGGCCGATGGCGGCGCCGAGCAGGGTCATCAGGCCGATGGCCACGGTAGCCAGGCGCAGGTTGGTGGTATTTTCTTTCAGTATGGCCACCAGGCTGTCGCTGGCAAAAATTTCGAAATCTTCATCCTGACCAGGGCGCAGTTTTCTGATCTTCCGGAACAATCCGGTGGCTTCCGATTGAGCCGCGTCCATGTCGGTCGCGTTGCGCACCGCCACGAGCAGGCTGTAATTGGTGTTCGCCGTGCCGTAAATGGCCCGCACGTTGTACAAGGGGGCATACACGGCCCGGTCGGAATTGTTGCCCATCGAAGTGCCCTTGGATTTCAGCACGCCTACCACCCGGTAGCGGATATTGCCCACGAGCACAATTTTGTCCAGCGCCTTTTCGGGTTTGTCGTCGAACAGGGTTTTTACGATTTCTCTGCCGATAATGATCTTGGCCTGGCCATCTTCCACCTCTTGCCTGGAAAAATTGCGTCCGAATTCAATATCGAGACCTTTTACGGAAAAATAGTTTTCGTCCACGCCCACCACGCCGATGTTCGGATTGGTTTTTTCATCCTCGAATTTGACCGTGGCCATGCTGGTCGCCCAGAAAGAAACGGACACCACGGCGGGAAAATGAAACCGCTCCTTAAACTCCTCGGCCTGATCGAATTTTACCGGATCGCCGGCCCGCTGCCGCCTGCCCCGCTGCCGGCTACTCACGTCGCCCCATTTCCGCTCGATGCTGAAAGAATTGGCGCCCAGGCCCGATAAATTATCGTTCAGGGAAAACGCGATGGCGTCGATGGCCGTCAGAATCCCCACCAGCGCCATGATGCCGAAGGCAATGATCAGCAGCGTGAGCACGGCCCGCAGCATGTTGGCGCGGATGTTCTGGAAGGCCATGCGAAGTATTTCTGAAAAAGGCATACGTTCAGTCAGGTTTCTGGTTTGAGGGTTGGGTTTCGGCAGGGCGGTCAAAAATAGGTAGCTTTGAACGGGAGTATTCGTTTTTAGGAGGCAGCTTTTCTATTTTTCGATTAAATGCCGGTTTGGGCGGATTTTCTGAACTTCGCGCATGCCAACCAAGCCGTCATTTAACATGCATCCGATGTTTCGCCAGCCCCTTTTGTTTCTGTCTTTTCCCGAAATAGTTGCCGCCGAAAGCACCCGGCACGGGGGGGTAAGTCCGGCGCCATACGAATCGTTGAATTTGGGCAAACACACCGGCGACGCCCCGGAAAATGTCGCGGAAAACCGCCGCCGCTTCTGCTCGGCCCTGGGTTTTTCGCCCGATCAGCTGGCCTGGAGCAAACAGGTGCACGGCGCCGAAATACGGTTAGTCGAAGAACCCGGCGGCGCAGAAGGCTACGATGCGCTGATCACCAATGTGCCGGGGATTTTCCTGGCCGTATCCATTGCCGATTGTACGCCCATTCTGATTTACGATCCCGAAAACCGGGCCGCGGCGGCCATACACGCCGGCTGGCGCGGGGCGGCAGCCAATATTATCGGCAAAACCCTCGACGCCATGCGGCGGCACTTCGGCACAAACGGCGACGCCTGCCTGGCCTACGTCGGAACCTGTATCGATGAATGTTCCTTCGAGGTGGGGCCGGAAGTGGCCGCTCAATTCGACGGGGTTTTCACGCGATTCGACCCCGAGCGGAATAAGTTTTTTGTCAATCTGAAAAAAGTTTGCGCCGCGCAACTGATCGCCCGCGGTATTTTGGAAACAAGGTTGGAAATATCCCCCTACTCCACCGTGCTGCACAACAGCGATTATTTTTCACACCGGAAAGAGCAGGGGGTTACCGGGCGTATGATGGGGGTGATCGGGGTGAGTGGCTTTTAGCATTGAAACATAACGTACCGGCGGTGTACGGATTGGAGTCATCGCAAAACAACCAGCCGCCTGGTAATCCCCACGACCTTTTCCGGGTAAAGGGTGATAAAATAAACGCCGGGCTGAAAACGGCCCAGTTCGATCTCTGCCGCGCCGGCTGCCAGATTAAATTCCTGTATCCGGCGACCGGCGGCGTCAAAAATAGCGCCGCTTGCATCCGGGCAAGCGGTTACCGCTATCCGCGTATTCCATGCGGCGGGATTGGGTCGTATCTGCACATCGCAGGCGGGAGCCGGCGGGGTGTACGGCGCAGCCACGCTGATGCCCAGCGTATCGCAGGCGCTGCCGGGCCAGTCGTACAGCCGGTAATTGGGCGAGTGCGGCAGTGTGCGTACGCCCTTCACCGGCAATATCACCCCCTTGGCCCTGAAATCAATATCGGCGATCGTGGCGCCGTCGGCGTTTTTCAGCACGTGTAAATGACTCGCCCGGGAGGGAATATTGCCGTAGATATGGCCGTCCGGCCCCGCGGTCAGAAAATGAAACGTATTGCCGGGCACGTCGTAGGGACTTTTTAAAAACGGGTCGTACGAAAAACGCATGGTGTCGAGTTTGGGCGCGGCAGCCGACAGGTCGGCCCGGAAAAGCACGTTTTGCGAAGTGGCGTACAGGTATCGTCCGCCGCGGGAGAACGCCACGCCGCCGCCCGGTATCCAGTGTGTGGGCGCCTGCAACTCCAGGGGCCGGCCGACAACGCCGGCACAACGGTCGAAATCCAGCACGGTGACTTTGCAGTCGCCCCAATTGGCTATCCGGTCGCCGGCGCGGGATACGGCCGTGCCCATGAACTTTTCACAATCCGGCCCGGCAAGCAGTATTTCCTGTGCCGCTTGCGCGGCAATACCTTCCAGCGACAACAGAAAGGCGTACCAGCGCCGGTTGCCGAATTCCGGCACGACAATCCACCAATCCCGGCCGTTGCCGTGCCGAACGACCGTAAACGACCCCAGGTCGCCGTCGAGCAGGATGTTGTTTTTGGAAACGACGTCGCCCAGGCCGTTTTGCAGGGTCATGTCGATAACCGTGTAGTACAACGGCCCCAGGCCAAGTTTGCGCGCGGCGTCTTTCCGGCCGCCGGCATGAATGATATAATAACGCCCCCCGCCGGCAGGATCGGGCAGCGCCATGGCGCCCTGCGGAACGATGTAGCCTTTCCAGGGACACACCAGGCCGGCCATGTCGCCGGGGTTCAAACCGCTGCCGTTGGGCATTATCTCATGGTTTCGGTTGGCTACCGAGCAGCCGTTGGTATAAAAAAGCAATTCGCCTGCCGAATCGCTCATCACGGCGACGGTGCTTTCGAAATTGAAAGCCAGCTGGGCCGGTTCTGCCAGCACCGTATCGTTGGCGAAGCGGATCTGCGCGTGCCCGTAACCGCTTACGCCGGGAAACTCGTCGTAACCGGCAAACCAAAGCCGGTCGTAAGCCTGGCTGGATGTCATACCGGCGAAAGCAAAGTTGAAAAGCAGTGTAATATAATATTTGTTCATCTCGGATTTTGAAAAAGTTACCGGGTTTAATGTTTAACGCTTTCAGGCGTCGCTTGCCTCTCTTCCCTTTCCTGTTCCTCCAGCCGCTTCAGCGCGATCTCGCCGATACGCGGGCGGCGGGGCGGCAGGGCATTGTCCCGGTTTGCGGGCTTTCCTTTGCCGCCGGCAGGCGGCAGCATCGTATACGCGGTATCTGTCCTGAACACCGGCGGACGATACGCCGTTTTTTCAAAGCCGTCGCCGGGTTGCTGAAAGTTGATCGTATCGCAGGGCGAGTCCTCCCACTCGCCGAGGCGGTAGTTGGGGAAAAGGCACATGGTGCCGCTGTTGAATTTCGGCAGCGCCAGCCCGTGTTGCTCCACGTCGGCGCCGTGGCCGGGCAGGTTGGGATCGTGGATCAAATGCATAGATAAAGTGCCATTGGTCGTGGCGTAATAAATCTTGCTATTCGGAGCAAGGTTGGGGTTCCAAAAGCCGGTAAGAAAAGGTTCATTAGGCGAAGCCTGTCCGTCGAAATAGGCCAGGGTGTCGAAAGTAGCGGCAATGTCCGGTTCGCCCAAATCCAGCACGGTAATCGTTTCCCAGGAGGAAACGTACAAATGCCGGGAATCGGGCGCAAAAACCGAGGCAAAACCGAAAAATTCCGGGTCGTAAAAGGGCAACACGCGCAGGTTGCCCAGCGTGCCGCTGCAGCGGTCGAAATCGAACAGATACAGGCCATGGTTGCCGTCGCAACGCACGTAGGTGCGCCCGTCGGGCGACATAGCGTTGATGGATTGGTACTCTTCTCCCGGAAAAGTATAGGCTTTTTCGGTTTCAAAGGGGCCGTGCACGCCCGCCGGGTCGAGCAAAAAAGTGTATATTTTCGGGGTGGACAACTCCCCGGTGATGATCCACCAGTCGCGCCCGTTGCCGTGTTTCACGGCCACGGGGTCG
>CALEYM010000151.1 GCA_937926185.1 uncultured Bacteroidota bacterium
ATAATTTTAAAATGTTGAAATTCGGTTTTTTGCAAAACAGGGAGCGATACAGCCTCATCGGCTTCCCAGGCGCTGCCGGCGATAAATACAGGGCGGTTGCCGGCAAAATCGCGGACGATTTCATTTTCCGGAGCGTTTTCCGCCAGGTTCAGTACCCGGTCCACGCGGGTATCGCCGGCCACGGTAAAGTTCTTTAATCCGGTATTTTCGAGCAGCCGCCCAGATGTTTCGTTTTGCACAAAAAAATGGGAAAAACAACCCAGCATGCCGCGCCAAAATGCGCCATACCACCGAAAAAACGGCTGTTCCGGGCGGAACAACGCCGACACCAGGAGGGTAGGGGTGTCGCGGCGTTTCAGTTCGGACAGGTAATTGGCCCAAAATTCGTATTTGACGAATACCGCGGCGTCGGGCCGGATCAGGTCGAGAAAATCGCGGGCGTTGCGGCGCGTATCGGCGGGCAGGTAGCAAACGAAATCGGCCCGCGGGTAGTTTTTCCGTATCTCATAGCCGGAAGGGGAAAAAAAGCTCAGCACGATCTGCCAGCCGGGAAATTTTTCGCGGAAGGACTCGATCACCGGCCGGCCCTGTTCAAATTCGCCCAGCGAAGCCGCATGCACCCATAACACCTTTCCTCTTTTTTGAAACGCGGCAGCATAGCGCTTGCGCCAGTTTCGCCGTCCGTTTACCCATTTTTGGGCTTTGGGGTGAAATAAAGCGGCCAGGCGAAGGCCCATTGTCATCAGACGGATAAACCACTCGTACAATACGCTCATACTTAAAAACCTCGGTCCGTTTTATTTTTTGATAAAACGGCGTATCGCGCCCTGGTTGTCCTGCTGCACCTGAAGCAGGTAGGCGCCCGCCGGCAGTTCGGAAATGGCAATATCGTTGCGCCCGGGCGTCAGGGTCAGCGTTTTCCAAAGCCTGCCGTCCGCACTGCTGATCGAGCCGGTAGCGGGAAGGCTTATAACATTCAGGGTGACGGTCAGCCGGTTCTCCGCCGGGTTTGGCGACAGTTCCAGGCCAAACGGATCGTTGGCCGGTTCGCCGCTTGAAACGGGGCGGGCGATGTACCAGAAAAGTGCGCGGGGATTCGTTTCAGTAAATACTTCCTCCACGGTGGCCGAGTTGATGTACACGGCGCTCACCAGGTCGTTCAGGTAATCGGTCCAGTAGACGATACCGGCGTCCTGGTCGGCTGCAATGCCGTAGGGGCGCTGGGTTCCGGCAAATTCGAGCAGGGTCTCCACCTTTAGTCCGCCGGGATCGCTGACGTAAATGGCTTTGTTCGTTTCGTCGGTCCAATAGATCTTATTGTCAAAACAATCGGTGGCGAGTTTGACGGGTTTGCCGTCGTATTTAATCACTTCCTCTTGTTGTGAGCCGTCCAGTTCCATGCGGAATATTTTTCCGCCTCCGGGGTTGGCGTGTTGTTCGGACCAATAAATTTTATTAAAAGTACAATTGACCATCACGCCCATCGGTTTGACGCCGTTGCGCAGGGTTTGGGGATTGCTGCCGTCGAAGTTGGCCCGCATGATCTTCTGGGCGCCCAGATCCACCCAAAGCAGTTTGCCGCTGATGTAGTCGATGGTAATATCGGTGAGGTTCATTAGTCCCGGAATATTCAATGCTTCCCGGTTCGAGCCGTCGAGATTGGCGCGTTCGATGACCGCCGGGCCGGTGGCGGGGTTGTTGGCCCAGTAGATTTTGCGGTGTACCGTGTCTACCACCACGCCCAAAACTTCCGTCATGTTGGTGGTGATCAGGATGTCGGTAGCGCCGGCGCCGAGATCGTGTTGCCCTATCGAGGTGGGGCTTTTCGTGGAGAACAACAGCCGCGGCTGGGCATCGACGCCGTTATGGGCAAGTCCTGCAAAAAGAAAAAGTAAAGCCGGCGTAACAAAACGAAGTTTCCTCATAACGATCAGTGGCGTTTAATAATAAATCTTATCGGCATTTCCCAAATAAAACGGCAAGGTCCAGGCTGCGCGGATGCCGAAACGCAGGTCGGTTCGGCTGCCTTCGAGTTTGCGCATTTCGGAAAAATCCCAGTCGCGCAGGCTTTTGGTAAAGCCCTGGTTGAATTCCAGTCCGATAAACCAGTTGGCGCGCCGGTTGGCGGCGAGATGTTGCCAGCCGATAAACTGGTTGAGTGCGAGGCCGCCCGTGAGGCGGTCGTAGCCCTTGGCATAATCGCCGGAAATCGCGTTGACGCTTTGAGAGTCGTCCTGCAGGCGGATTTTGTGGCGCAACATGCCGGCGCCGGCGGTGATGCGCAGGCCGGAGCGTTTTTTACCTACCGGGAACAGTTTCCCTATCATCCCGCCGATGTAAAACCCGCGTTCGCGCAAAAAAACGGAGGCGATAAACTGATCGGTACCGATAATGTCGCCTTCCGGGGTGCGAATAATGGTGAGTGGGTCTTCTTTCACTTTTTGCCCGAATAGGAAATGCCCCTCGGCGCCGAGCAGGAAATTATTACCTGTTATCAGTTCGAGGCCGCCGCCCACGCTGGCATCCTGTCCGAAACGTTTGGCCAGGTCGCCGCCGGGCAGGTGCGTACCCGCGCTCACATGAAATAAAATGGCCGGGCCGTTATTGCGCGGTTCTTCGGAGGGGTGCTCCGGAAATTTCTGAGCGCCGGCCGTCGCGGCCAGGCCAATGGAAAAAAAGAGAAACAGGGTTATTCTTTTCATTTTAAAAATTTTAGCGTCTTGCCAGGGCAAAAGTACGGCCTTCCGGCCTAATTCGTGTAAAGGCAAACCTTCCTCTGCCCCTAAACGGCGTTTTCTCCCGTTTCGCGGCCTGGTGATATAAATCATTGCGTTAGGTAATTTCAATTTTATCTCCCATTTGTCGGTAAAACAGTAAAGCCCATTTTAAATATTTCACGCGTCAAAACACCGCGGTAAGGCGCTAAGAACCGGCATGACCAAGATCAGCAGCTGTCCTAACCGAAGTCACTAAACGCCCGTTTCCGCTGACGATAGATTTGTGCAACAAAAACAGTAAAAAACATGAAATCGTATTTAATTTTTCTGCTTGTATGTATGTTCAGCTGGGCCAATGCCCAGGGAAACTTCCGCTCCTCCCAATTCACTATGACGATTAAAGGTACTTCCAATCTGCACGATTGGGAATCCAATGCGAAAGAGGCCCGCGCCAACGGCGCCGTTACGATCGAAAACGGCGAATTAAAAGCGATCTCCTCTCTCAGCGTCGAGGTGCCGGTTAAGTCCATTAAAAGCCCGAAAGGC
>CALEYM010000152.1 GCA_937926185.1 uncultured Bacteroidota bacterium
TAGAGCAGCGCTGCTCTAAACCCTCTAAACCCTCTAAACTTTCTAAACCTCATAAACCTCATAAACCCGCTTTATTTCACCGGCGCTGCCGGTTGTTGCTGCGCTTCCGTTGCCGACATCCGGATCTCTTTTTGTTCCGGTTTCGGGACGCTGGAGTGGCTGCCGGTTGTATGGCCCCCGAGGATCGGGGCAATAGCCAGGCCTACAAGGCAGGTTAGTTTGATCAGGATATTCATCGACGGGCCGGAAGTGTCTTTGAACGGATCACCCACCGTATCGCCGGTAACGGCTGCTTTGTGCGGATCGGAGCCTTTGAAGTAGGTTTTGCCGTCGATCTCCACGCCTTTTTCGAACGACTTCTTGGCGTTGTCCCAGGCGCCCCCGGCGTTCGACTGGAAGATAGCCCACATCACGCCGCTCACCGTCACGCCGGCCATATAACCGCCGAGCGCTTCGGGCCCCATGATGAAGCCGACCAGAATCGGGGTGATGATGGTGATAAGGCCCGGAGGCATCATTTCACGCAGGGCGGCCCGGGTGGAGATTTCCACACATTTGCCGTATTCGGCCTTTCCGGTACCTTCGAGCAGGCCCGGAATTTCGCGGAACTGGCGGCGCACCTCGTTCACCATGTCCATGGCCGCGCGGCCAACGCTTTGCATGGCGAATGCAGAGAACACCACGGGGATCATGCCGCCGATGAACAGGGCGGCCAGCACGTTGGCTTTGAAGATGTTGATGCCATCGATGCCCGTAAAGTCCACGTAGGCAGCGAACAGGCCCAGAGCCGTCAGGGCTGCGGAAGCGATGGCGAAACCTTTGCCGATGGCGGCCGTGGTGTTGCCCACGGAATCGAGCACGTCGGTTTTTTCGCGCACTTCTTTGGGTAGTTCACTCATTTCGGCGATACCGCCGGCGTTGTCGGCAATGGGGCCGAAAGCGTCGATGGCGAGTTGCATGGCCGTGGTGGCCATCATGGCCGAGGCAGCGATGGCCACGCCGTAGAAGCCGGCCAGCGTATACGCGCCCCAGATAGCGCCGGCAAACAGCACGATCGGCATCCAGGTGGACATCATGCCCGTGGCCAGGCCGGCGATCACGTTGGTGGCATGGCCGGTGGCCGATTGCCGAACGATATTCAGCACCGGTTTTTTACCCAGGCCCGTATAATATTCGGTTATAGCAGAAATTAAAGCGCCTACGATGAGACCCAGTACCACGGCCCAGAACACGTTCAGGCTTGAAACCATAAGGATCCCCTGTCCCAGGAAATTCATACCGATATTTGCCGGCAACATCCACTGAATAACCGGGTAGCAAACGATACCGGTCAGAATAATACTGATCCAGTTGCCGCGGTTCAGGGCGCTTTGTACAGTATTGGCAGTAGCTTCAGCCGTATCGCTGACACGCACCAGGTTCATGCCAATAATGGAGAAAATGATACCCAGGCCGGCGATCAGGATCGGCAGCAGGATGGGGCCGATGCCGCCGAAGTCGTCCTGGATACCGCCGGAATCGCGGATCACCGAATTGCCCAATACCATGGCGGCAAGCATGGTGGCCACATAAGAGCCGAACAGGTCGGCGCCCATGCCGGCCACGTCGCCCACGTTATCGCCCACGTTGTCGGCGATGGTGGCCGGGTTGCGCGGGTCGTCTTCCGGGATACCGGCTTCCACTTTACCCACCAGATCGGCGCCTACGTCGGCAGCCTTAGTGTAAATGCCCCCGCCTACACGGGCAAACAAGGCGATGGATTCGGCGCCGAGCGAAAAACCCGCCAGCACTTCCAGTACGCGGGTCATGGCTTCCGCGCCGTTTTCGCCATAGCTGCCACCCATAAAGAAGTTGAAAAACAAAGCGAACAGGGCGCTCAGGCCCAGCACTGCCAAACCGGCAACGCCGAGACCCATGACCGAGCCGCCGTTGAACGACACTTTCAGTGCCTTGGCCAGGCTGGTGCGGGCGGCCTGCGTGGTGCGCACGTTGGCTTTGGTAGCGATACGCATACCGAACAAACCGGCCAGTACCGAAAACGCCGCGCCGATCACGAAGGCGACCACGATCAGCGGATGGCTGGTGGTTACCTGCGTGCTGAGCCAGCCCAGCAGCGCGCCGGCGATCACCACGTAAATAGCCAGCACACGGTATTCCGCTTTCAGGAAGGCCATGGCGCCGTCGGCAATATGGTCGGCAATTGCACGCATTTTATCATCGCCGGCATCTTGTTTCGTAACCCAACTTTGCAGAACCAACATATACAGCAGTCCCACAACACCGAATAAAGGAAGTAAGTAAACTAAAGAACTCATTTTGAATTGATGTAGGTGAAAAGTTTAGGGTCCGGGGCCAAAAGAGCGGCAAAAGTAGTGAAATCTTAGATTGAGGGGAAAAAAGTCCGGTTATATGAAATACTTGTTCCCTTTTGACAGGAACACCAACCTTTTCACGCCCGCGTTGTTTCCAGAAACCTTCTAACCCTCCAACCAGAAACCCAATTTCGTATCTTCGCACCCGCCGCCCGCCGCAACCTTTGCGACATGAAAAAATCTGGAACAAAAAAAACACCCGAACCGGCTTCCGATCCTGATCCGACCGCCGTTTCCCGCAAAAAAGACCATATTGAAATGGCTTTTCAAAGCCAGGTAAGCGCCCCCGAACTGGATCAGCGGTTTTACTACGAACCCATGCTGGCCGCCCATCCTGCGCCAGGCAGTCTTCCACCCTTAAATTTTGCCGGCAAAACCCTGCGCACCCCGGTATGGGTTTCCTCCATGACCGGCGGTACCAAACTGGCCGGCACCATCAACCGCAATCTCGCCCGCGCCTGCGGCGAATTCGGCATGGGCATGGGCCTTGGCTCCTGCCGGCAGCTGTTGTATGGCAACGAACACCTGCCCGATTTCGACGTGCGCGACTTTATCGGCTCCGATCTGCCCCTCTACGCCAACCTGGGTGTAGCGCAGGTAGAACACCTGCTTTTCGCCCAGGAACTGGACCGTATCCGTGATTTGCTGGCGCGGCTCCGCGCCGACGGCCTCATCGTACACGTGAACCCCCTGCAGGAAGCCATGCAACCCGAAGGCGACCGCTTTGCGCACCCGCCGCTCGAAACAATAAAAAACCTGCTGAAAAAAGCCGATTTTCCGGTGATCGTCAAAGAAGTCGGCCAGGGCTTCGGGCCGGCCAGCCTGCGCGAACTGATGCAACTGCCCCTGGCGGCCATCGAGTTTGCGGCGGCCGGCGGTACCAATTTTGCCAAACTGGAACTCCTGCGCAGCGACCCGGAGAAAATACAGGTTTTTGCAAAAATAGCCACCGTAGGCCACAGCACCGGCGAAATGCTCGACTTCACCAATCTGCTTTACGGCTCGCTGGGTAAATACCGGAAAGTGGACAACCTTATTCTTTCCGGCGGCGTGCGCGATTTTCTCGACGGGTATTACCTCATCCGGAAATCCAAACTGCCCGCCGTGTACGGACAGGCATCCGGATTTTTGAAACACGCCAGGGGCGAGTATGAAGAATTGCGGGTCTATGTGGAAGCCCAAATACGCGGTTTGGAACTGGCCTACGCCTTTTTGACGTTGAAAGAGTCATTATGAACAGATTACAACGCATTGCCGCGGCGACAGAAACCCTGCAAATCATCGAACGCGGCTGGTACACGAATGGAAAAGGGGAAACGGTGCGCATACAGGAGGCGGTACAAACGGCCATCCGGGAAAGCCAATTGCTGAAACCCGCCGATTTCCCCGGTTTAACGGCCCGGTATAATGCCCTGTCACCCCAAAAAATGCAGACCCGTTTTTTCGTAAACAACGAAACCACACTGCAGGCAGCATCGCGGCTGGCGGGATACACGGACAAAGTTTTCTGCCTGAATTTTGCCTCTGCCAAAAACCCCGGCGGTGGCTTCCTGACCGGGGCACAGGCGCAGGAAGAGAGCCTGGCGCGTTCTTCCGCCCTTTATCCCTGCATTGTGCAAATGCAGGCGATGTATCAAACTAACCGCGCTACCCGCGGCTGCCTGTACACCGATCACATGATCTATTCACCGGCTGTGCCTGTTTTCCGGGACGACGACGGCGCTTTGCTCGATACCTTTTTTACCGCTTCGTTCCTCACCGCCCCGGCAGTTAATACGGGTGTGGTGTTGAGACAGGAAAAGCATAACATCGCGCAAATTGAGCCGGTAATGATCGCCAGATTGGAAAAAATTTTGTCGGTGGCCCTGGTAAAAGGATACCGGCACCTGGTGATGGGCGCCTGGGGTTGCGGGGTTTTTCAAAATGATCCGGAAAATGTGGCCGGATATTTTCAAAAACATTTGAAGGAAAACCCGGTTTTTAGCGGCGTTTTCGAAGAAGTCGTATTTGCTGTGTTGGATCATTCGGCGGATCAGCGAATAATCCGGCCGTTTATGACGCAATTTGCCACCTGAATTACGAATTTTGAGACAACAAGCGCACAATAAATGGCTAAGACAATTTCGGGCTTTTCCAAACTCGGCAAGCGCCAGAAGATCGAATGGCTGGCGACCAATTTTTTCTCCGATCCGGCCTCGGCAGAACAGGCGTTTACCGCCTGGCACCGCCCCGACGAACAACAACAAAAGATCATCGACGGCTTCACCGAAAATGCCGTGAGCAACTATACCCTGCCCTTCAGCGTGGCGCCTAATTTTATGATCAACGGCAAAGTATATGCCGTGCCCATGGTGATCGAGGAAAGCAGCGTGGTGGCGGCGGCTTCGAGCGCGGCCAAATTCTGGCTCGACCGCGGCGGCTTTTTTGCCGAAGTAGTAGACACCGTCAAACTCGGCCAGGTGCATTTCCGATGGAGCGGCGAACCGGCCCGCCTGCGCGACTTGTTTCCCGAACTAAAAACGCATTTGCTCGGCTCTTGCGACGACCTCACCGCCAATATGCGCCAGCGCGGCGGCGGTATCCTCGATATCGAATTGCTCGACTTTACCGCGCTGGAACCGGAGTACTACCAACTGCGCGCCTCATTCAATACCTGCGACAGTATGGGCGCCAATTTTATCAACTCCATCCTGGAGCGTTTCGGCGACCAGCTGGAATTGTTTCTCGAAACCCACGCCACATTGAATGACCGGGAACGCGACGTGGAAGTCGTGATGTGCATCCTGTCCAATTACAATCCCGATTGCCTCGTGCGCGCCTGGGTGGAGTGCTCCGAAGCCGAGTTGGAAGACCTCGCCCGCGATGCCGGCCTGCCCGGGCATGCCGCCGTCGACCGCATCTGCACCGCGGTGCGCATCGCCACGATCGACCCTTACCGCGCCACCACGCATAATAAAGGAATATTCAACGGCATCGATGCCGTCATACTCGCCACTGGCAACGATTTCCGTGCCGTGGAAGCCTGTGGCCACACTTACGCCTGCCGCGACGGGCAGTATCGCAGCCTCAGCCGCGCTTGGGTGGAAAACGGCCTCTTTCGCTTCGAACTGGAGATACCGCTGCCCATCGGTACGGTAGGCGGTCTCACTGCCCTCCATCCGCTGGCCAAACAAGCCCTCGAAATGCTCGGAAACCCCTCCGCCAAAGAACTCATGATGATCGTGGCTGCCGTCGGGCTGGCCCAAAACTTTGCCGCCGTGCGCTCGCTCGTCACTACCGGCATCCAGCAAGGGCACATGAAAATGCACCTGACCAATATTCTCAACCACCTGGGCGCCACGGGGGTGGAAGCGGAAGCGGCACAGGCGCATTTTATTCGGGAGACGGTCAGTTTCAGCGCAGTCAGGGGATTTTTAGAGCGCATAAGAGGCTCAATGCTTTCATCCTGAGGTATATATTAATGCCTTAACGCGGTTTTTTTACAATTGAACACGTTTTTATATTAAACACGAGGCACATACAACACATAGAACATTGAGCATTGATTCTATGTGTTCTATGTGCCTCGTATTTAAATATAAAATTGGTGTTCGTTTACTTTAAACTTTTTCAATACCCCGGATTCTGCTGCAAGTTCTTATTCGCCTCGATTTCCCGGGCCGGAATCGGAAATAACAGTTGATTGTCGTCGTAAGGCAGGCCGTCGGCTGAGCCTTTCAGGCGTTTGATGTCGTGTATCCGGTGTCCTTCGTGGGCCAGTTCGAGCCGGCGTTCGAGCAGGATATCGTCGAGTGTGACGCCGTTTTTCGGATTCAGTCCGGCGCGGGTGTGGATGGCGTTGTAGTCATCGTCTACCGGGGCGCCAACCGAGGTACTGAGACGGGCATTACACTCGGCCCGGATCAGGTACATTTCAGCCAGGCGGATAATGGGCATGTTCCGGTACTGCTCACGCCATTTGCCGGAGTACATAACGCCGCCGTTAGCCTCGAAGAAGAGCGCCAGGCGCTCATCGGATGGATCGTACAGATCGAGATGTTTTTGCTCGATTTCGATATCGCCGTCGCGGCCGCCGAAGGCCGGCACCGAGAAGAACACCGTCATGGTAGCTTCGAGAAAATCCTGGCTGGATATCTGCACGGCATAGATGTCTTCCGAAGTATTGTCGTCGTTGTTCCACACGTCGGCATAGTTGGGTAGCAGGCTGAATAAGCCGGAATTGATCACCTCGTTGGCGTTGTCGCGGGCTTCGGCGTAACGTCCCATTTGCAGGTACACCCGTGCCAGGAGAGCGGCGGCAGTGAATTTGCCGGCCTGTACGCCGTTCTCATCGGGCAGGAGGGATTTGGCCTCGTTCAAATCGGTGAGGATTTGCGTATAACATTCTTCTACCGAATTTCTCGACACCTGGCTGGATTCGTCGATGCCGCGGGTCGGGCGTACTACGATGGGCACTCCCGGTTGCGTATTGCCGCCACCGGCCTCGTACACCTGGCCATAGAAGCGAACTAACTGGAAATAAGCCATGCCGCGGATAAACAGGGCTTCTCCCCGCACCTGGTCGCGGTCTTCTTCATTCACTACTTCGATGGCTTCCAGCACGTTATTGCAGATATTGATGGTTTCGTAGGCATCCACCCACATGTTTTCCGCTTCATAATTGCCGGCAATCATGGAGTGGTTGTACACGTCGCGTGGGCCTTCAAAGGTACCCACGAAACGGAGTTCGCCGTCGGCGCCCAGTAGTTCGGCGTCGCGCAGGGTATTGCCGCCGAACAGTCCGTCGAGGGCCAGGGCGTCGTAGGCGCCCAGCAGCACCGATTTTACATTGGCGTCGGTGCTGAGTGCCAGCTCCTCGCTGATGCTTTGGGCCGGCTGAAGATCGAGTTCCTTATCGCAGGCAGTCAGGCTAAACACTAACAACCCTGATAATACATATTTGTATAGTTTCATTATTGAGTTCTGTTTTAATTTTAATATTTAATGAAGTTTCCAAACGCGAAAAATTCATCATTCATCATTCATCATTCATCATTCATCATTCATCATTCATCATTGAATATTAATGGATCAATTACTCGGCATCGG